>DASZKL010000330.1:0-1601 GCA_035947015.1 Rubrobacteraceae bacterium | reverse complement strand
TGTACAGGCACTTCGCGACGATAGCCGAGAGCACGGATCTGCCCCTGATCCTCTACAACATCCCCGGGCGGACGAGCGTGACGATCTCGGCGGAGACCATGGCTCGCCTGGCCGAGATCCCCAACATAGTCGGGGTCAAGGACTCAACCCTCTCGATGAACATGATCAGCGACGTAATAAGCCTCTGCGGCGATGAGTTCGACGTCCTCTCCGGCGACGACCCGATGACGCTGCCCCTCATCTCATTGGGGGGAGTGGGTGTGATCTCCGTCGCCTCCAACGTAGCCCCCGGCGCCGTCTCCGACATGGTGAAGGCGCTCCTGGAGGGTGATTGGGACCGGGGCCGCGAGCTCCACTACGAGCTTCTCCCACTCTTCAGGGCGCTCTTCATCGAGACGAACCCCATCCCGGTCAAGACCGCAGCCTCGCTGCTCGGCCTCTGTAGCGACGAGATGCGCCTCCCCCTAATCCCGATGAGCGGCGAAAACCTGCGCGTGCTGCAGGAAACCATGGACCGCTCAGCCCACCTCCTCCCCACCCCAGAGGAAGTTTGACGAGGATAGCCGTCGTCGGCGCCGCGGGCCGGATGGGGCGCGAGGTTGTGCGCGCAACCCTCGCGGACGAATCTTTCGAGCTCGTCGGCGGCGTGGTCGAACCCGGGTCCGAGAAGCTAGGCGCCGACCTTGGCGAGCTCTGCGGCTACGGTAGGCTAGGGATCGCCGCAACGCAAGATCCGCCAGCCGAAGCCGAGGCCCTCATCGAGTTCACCACCCCAGAGGCGACCGTCGAGCACCTCGCCTACGGGAGTCCAGTAGTCATCGGAACCACTGGGCTCTCGGAGGCGCAGCTCACACGGGTCGAGGAGGCAGCCAGAGCCGTCCCCGTCGTCCTCGCCCCCAACATGAGCGTCGGGGTGAGCCTGATCAGGGAGGTGGTGCGTGAGCTCTCAGAGAAGCTCGACACCTCCTACGATATCGAGGTAGTAGAGACGCATCACAGGAACAAGGTGGATGCCCCCTCCGGCACGGCGCTCCTTCTGGCGTGGGCCGCAGCCGAGGGTCGGGGAAGAGACCTCGCCGAGGTCGCGGTCTACGGGCGGGAGGGTCGCGCGCCGCGCAAGGAAGACGAGATCGGCATCCACGCGCTGAGGGGCGGGGCGGTCGTCGGCGAGCACCGCGTTGTCTTCTACGGATCCGGTGAGGAGGTCGAGGTGGCCCACCGCGCCCTCTCCCGCCGCACCTTCGCCGAGGGCGCCCTCAGAGCCGCCGGGTTCGTCGCCAAGGCTGAGCCCGGTCTGTACTCGATGCGCAACGTGCTTGGAGTCTAACGGGGGCTCAAGCGTACTCGATTATGTACGAGAGAAAGAAGCCCGCCGCTGTGGCGAAAGCGACCAACCCGCCACCTTCTCGGTAGGCGTCGGGCATGAGGGTATCGGCGAGAGATGCCAGCACCGCGCCGCCGGCGAAGGCTAGAAGGATCGAGAGCAACCTCTCGTCCGCCCCCAGGAGAACGACGTTACCGGCGACCACCGAGGCAGCCAGGAGCAGGGCCGTGACGACCCAGACGAGGATAACGAAGCACTCCGAACGGCCCTGGTCGCG
>DASZKL010000329.1:0-7653 GCA_035947015.1 Rubrobacteraceae bacterium | reverse complement strand
CAGCTCTAGGGCCCTGACCACCGCTTGGGTGCGGTCGGACACCCCCAGCTTGGCGATTATGTGCTCGATGTGACGCTTGACGGTGCCGGGGCTTATACCCAACTCTCGACTAATCTCTCGGTTCGTGCGTCCCAGCTTCGTGTGCTCGAGCACCTCCAGCTCGCGGGGGGTGAGAAGCTCGACGTGCGAGTTCCCTCGGGGGACAGCCGGACGCCGCTCCCCGACCTCTGCGACCAGCCGCCTGAGCAGCCGGGCGGCCAGCTCTTCGTCCAACGGCGACTCGCCATCTTGTACCCGCCGCACGGCGCTAATGATCTGCTCTTGAGATGCATCTTTGAGCACGTAGCCGGCGGCCCCCACCTTAAGCGCCTCAAGAAGATAGTCCGGGTTTTCGTGCATCGTCATCATCAAGACGCTGATCTCGGGATGCCTCCGCTTGATGGCCTTGGTCGCACTAAGCCCATCCATCTCCGGCATTCGCACGTCCATCAGCACTAGGTCGGGGTTCAGCCGGGAGCAGAGCGAGAGAGCCTCTCGCCCGTTGGCCGCCTCACCAACCACGTCCAAGTCAAGTTCGTCGGCCAACATGTCTCGGAGGCTGTCCCGGGCGAGGTCGTGATCATCTACGATGGCAAGCCGCATCGGCCATAACTCCCTGTCTGAAGATCTTCACCTTTCATAAGCACCTATTCTCCACTATAACGGCTTCACCTGCACGGTCTTATGGCTACAGCGTACAACCCGATCATGGACCGCCGCATCCCCCAAAAGGGTGATTTTCGTCGGGAGCTAACTGCTCAGGGTATTAAACTGCGTCGTCGGGGGCCCGTCGCGCTCGAGCGAAGCCGTTACGGTGATCGTGTCAAGGGAACACTCGCCGCTATGGACGTCCCAGCGTCGGGGTGGCTGCGAATCGTGAACTCACCGCCGAGCATGGCGACCCGTTCCCGCATCCCGGCGAGACCCACCCTTTCGCCGGGTCCGCTCTCGCCGAATGCCAGACCCGGGTCGAACCCGCGCCCGTAGTCCTGGATTTCGAGGTGTGCCTCGTCTCTGCCGCACCCTAGGCGGATACGCACCCGCCGGGTGTGCGCGTGCTTGCGCACGTTGGTCAATGCCTCTTGCCCGATGCGGAAGAGGGTGATCTCTACTTTATCTGGTAGACGTTCGTCTCCGAGATTCTCCTCAAAGGTGACTTGGTAGCCATCTTCGCGGAGGAATTCGACCTCCACGGCGAGGGCAGCCGCCAGCCCGAGATCGTCGAGGGCCGTCGGCCTCAGGTTTGCGATGATCCGGCGTGCGTCCGACACCGTCGACCGCACGAGCCTCAGGATGCGCTCCAGGTCCCTCCTTCCTCTCTCCGTGCTTGGGGAGTGACGCCGAGCGAATGCCTGCAGACGCTGGTGGGCGGCGACGGCGACTTGGGCCAACCCATCGTGCACCTCATAGGCGACTCGCCGCCGTTCTTCCTCCTGTGCCCTAAGCAGTTTTCCTACCAGATCCTGCAGGGCGTGCTCGCGCTCCTCCAACTGCTCGTAGAGGCGGGCGTTCTCCAAGGCGCTCGCCGTCTGGCTGGCCAGGCTGCTGAGTATCTCCATAGTGTCGTTGTCTGCCAATGACTCCCTACCGTACGCCTCCAATACCCCGACGACGCGATCCTTGGCCCTGAGTGGTAGGCAGAGTCCCACCAGGTAGTCTTCACCGACTCCCGAGCCATGCAGCCGGAAAAGTTGTTGGTCCACTTCCTCCAGTGCCGCCCGGCGGGCGGCCTCGGCCTCATGTTTGAATCGGGCCCGGCGCCGCAGCCCTTCGAGTCCGGCGGAGCGCCAGATGCGCAGCTCCCCGGTTTCGTCCGGGACGCTGATCACCGTCGCTGTGAGACGTGACACGCTCCGCATGATCTCTAGCAGCCTGGAACCTATCTCCTCGGATGAAAGTGTGGAGCCCAACACTTGGCCGGCCTCGCGGAGAGCGAGCAGCACATCCAGACTCTGGCGGAAGCCCTGTTCGGCGTGCTTGCGTTCGGTTATGTCCTCGATGACGGCCACGGTGTAGCTTGGCTCGCCCGAAGCTCCCCGTAGCAGCGAAACCGTCGATTTGACCCAGACTACAGAGCCATCCCTCTTAAGGCAGCGCTTCTCCATAGAGTAGGTTCCTAAGTCACCAGCTATCAGCTGGCGGGTGTACCCTAGGTCGGCCTCGAGGTCGTCGGGGTGGGTGATATCTTGGAAGGTCTTCTTCAGCAACTCGTCACGGCGGTAGCCCACGATTTCGCAGAGCTTGTCGTTGACCCATAGCCAGCGACCGTCGAAGCCCAGGTGCGCCACACCCACGGTGGCCTGCTCAAAAGTGGCTCTGAAGCGTTCCTCGCTCAGGAGCAGTTCCTCCTCCGCCCGCTTGCGCTCTGAGACGTCGCGGGCCGAGGCGATGATCAGGTGCCGCCCCTCGTAGTCGATGGCTCCTACCCCCACCTCGACGGGGAAGGTAGTGCCGTCCTTGCGCCGCAACTCGTTCTCCTCAAAGCCCACGATCCTCCCCGGCTCTCCCCGCAGGACCCGCTCCCAGAGCGCATCGCCCCCATTCGCCGCTCTCTCCTCCTCCGAGAGCAGGTTAATAGCAATATCTTTGACGGAGAGCTTTAGCAGCTCCTCCCGCGTATAGCCCAGAGACTGGCATGCCTGCACGTTGCAGTCCGCCAGCCGGCCTTCTTCATCGTGCACGAACAGGGCGTCGACGGATTGCTCGAAGAGCTGTCTGAACCGGTGCTCGCTCTCCCTTAAAGCGCTCTCGGACGGTTTGCGCTCGGTTATGTCCATCTGCACGCCCAGCCAGTAGCTCGGGCTCCCCTCCTCGTCTCGCACCAACGTGGCCTCGTCCCTGATCCAGACCACGCGCCCGTCCTTGGCGAGCTGGCGGTACTCCATACTGAAGGGCTCGCCCGTCTCGTTGGTGCGCCTGTCCTCCGCCAGCACCCGCTCCTTATCGGCGGGATACAGTATCTTTATCCAGTGCTCGGGGTCGCTCAAGCTCTCGTGTGGAGAGTATCCCAGTACCGTCTCGTATTGCGGGCTTATGTACGTCGTGCGGCTGGGCTCACCCGGCTCCTGCACGTAGGTGATCGCCGGTATCTGCTCGACCAGCGTGCGGTACCTCCGCTCGGCCTCTCGATGTTTCTCCTCCGCCTCCTTGCGCTCGGTAACATCCCGGGATGTTACGACTATCCCCCTCACGCTCGGATCATCGAGCAGGTCGTTGCCTATTCCTTCAATGTAGCGCCAGGAGCCATCCGCATGCCGGAATCGAAACTCCGCACGCATGGTGGCCCCGCCCTCGCTCAGAAATTCGGCGAATGCACATAGCGCCGGCTCGATGTCTTCGGGATGGATTTTATCGAAGGCGTTTCTCCCGATGAGCTCTTCCGGTCTATAGCCCAGCACGCGCTCGATCGATGGGCTCTGGTAGCGCATCGTACCGTCGGCTTCGAGGATCGTCACAATGTCCGAGCCGTACTGTACGAGAGCGCGATACCGCTCTTCGCTCTCCCGGAGCGCTTCCTCGACGCGGGCGCGCTCGCGCCGCTCTTCGGATTCGCGGATAGCGTGGCGAACCGCCGGTACCAGCCGCTCCAAGCGATGTTTAAGTACGTAGTCCGTCGCACCGCTTTTCATGATTTCGATCGCTGCTTCCTCGCCGATCCTCTCGGAGACCAGGATAAACGGCACATCAGGGCGGACCTCTCGCGCGCACTCTAAGGCCGACAATCCGTGAAAAGATGGCATATCGTATCCAGCGATGATGAGATCGAAGCCGCCAGCGTCCAACGCGGCGGCGAACTCGGCGCGCGTTTGCACCCTGACCATCTCGCAGTCAATGCCGCCCCCAGCCATGCGCGCGCGAAGGCGCTCCGTATCCGACGGGTTCTCTTCAAGAGTGAGGACCCGTAGCAAGTTTGATGGCTTAGAGGCGGACTCCATGGGCCAGGGCAAGCCGGTCAACGTAGCCCCCCTGCACCCAAGACCAGCTGAACTACAATGCTCAAGAAACACCCACTCGCTTTGGTGCCTTCGACGAAGCCGCAGTAGCTTGTAGGCGTCACGTCGTGCGCGCTGGCACCAAAGGTGTAGCTTCTCACTAGCTTCTTCTCCTCGCGTGGCGGAGAACCATCTCCCCCAGAATCGCTTTCAGCTCTAAGGCGATCTTATCCATGTCAGCGCTTCCGACCTCCCCATTCTACGAGACTTCGGATCCAGAGGCATCTCCCAGGGTTTTGTCCCCCTCGCATGCCTCATGGTCTCCCGGTGCAAAGTTATTCGGGCGCAAGCTCGCATGACGCACGCCGGCGAGACGGAAGTCGGTCAGTGCGCTGAGGATTATTTCGACACCCTTCGGATTGCTCGTGGTCAACGAGGTTCATCCAGGGCTCTCATCTGTCCTACCTCGTGGGTGCGGTAACGAGAGTCTGAGGTTGTCTCCGCCGAAGCCTCAGCCCAAGCATCTCCTCCCTGGCGATGAAGGATACGCCTCTCGCGTTACGCATGGTGGGGCACCGAGGCTTGGGCCGATCTCCGAAACGTAGCCCAGAGGTGAAAACCTTCCCGAGCACCATTGTCAGCACTCTCTGATCGTCCTTCGACTCGGCGGAGCAGCTACAAGAGCCCTCTTCGCGTTTTGGCCGGCCCTCTCGCCGATGTATATGATCAGCGAGCTGCTCAGGAACCGGACGCGAGGAGGAGAAGAATGACGACGGCAGCGAGTCCGAAGCGATAGTAGGCGAAGGCCCGCAAAGAGTGGTGGGCGACGAAGCGCATGAAGAACTTGATAGCCAGATAGCCCACGACCGCCGAAGAGACGAAACCTGCACCGAACATGACCACCTCCGAAGAACCCATCCCTTCCGATACTACCTCTGCAACCTGGAAACCACCTGCGCCAGCGATGATGGGAGCGCTCATCAGGAAGGAGAAGCGCGCCGCTTCCTCCCTTCTTAGGCCCAGAAAGAGCCCAAGCGTGATGGTCGCCCCCGAGCGTGAGACGCCGGGCACCAGCGCCGCTGCCTGCGCGAACCCGATGCCGACCGCCTCCCAGAAGCTGAGCTTGTCCGCCTGCCGGCTCCTGTTTCCCACGGCCTCGGCGACGATGAAGAGGAGCCCCACAAGCACCAGGTTGAAGACCACCACCCACGGGCTTCGCACTGCCGTCTCGAAGAAGTTCTCGAAGAAGTACCCGATCAGGGCCGCAGGAACGGTCGAAGCCAGAATCAGGTAGGCGAGCCGCTGGTTCGGGTCGGAGAAGTTCCTCCCGCGCGCCGTGAGCGACCTGGCGAAGGCGCGGGCCATCCGAAGCAGATCCCGCCAGAAAAAACCTATCACGGCGACCAGCGTGCCGAGATGGAGGGCGACGTCGAAGGGGAGCCCGAAGCGTTCTTTGTCCATGCCGAGGAAGTACTGTCCGAGGAGCAGGTGCCCTGAGCTCGAGACAGGCAGGAACTCGGTCAACCCCTGAACTACGCCCAGCAGGATGGCTTCTAACAACTCAAGCACGCCCTATGCCTCCGATGACTGCTAGTCCGGTCGGCACACTACCACAGAAGCCGGTCATCATCTCAGCTCTAAAGGTTTCAGGCATCAGGGTCCAGAAATGAATTTGCCGATGCCTGAGGCCTGATTACTAGCTTTAAGGCCGGCCGAGCCGCGCGAGGGCGCGCGAGTCCTTTAGCGTGATGCGCCCGGACTCGATCTCGATCAGGTCGCGGTTGCGCATCTCGTTCAAGACCTTCGTCACCGACTCCCGGGTCGAGGCGACCATCGCCGCGAGATCCTGGTGCGTGAGCCGGAGGTCGATTGTGACCACGCCGTCCCGCCTCTCTCCGAACTTCTGGGCGAGGATCGGCAACAAATTGGCGAGACGTACCTCGGTCTCGCGAGGCAAGAGGCACTTCACGAGCTCCTCGTACTGCACGAGACGCAACTCCAGCAACGTCATCATCTTGAAGGCTACGAGCGGTTCCCGGCGGATCGCCCGCTCGATGAACACCTTTGGCACCTTGGTGACCTCGCACTCTGTGACGGCCTCGACGTACGCGCGTTGCCTTGTCTCGCCTTCGAAGGCCAGATGGCCAAAGATGTCCCACGGCCTCAGGAGCCGCAGGGTCGCCTCTTTGCTCCCCGAATAGGGCCGGAAAACCTTCAGGACGCCAGAGGTCAGGACGTACAGGGCGTCGCCGTACTCCCCCTCGCGGTAGACGGCATCCCCTGGCGCATAGGTTCGGTCAGCGGTAGCGATGCCCATATCCCGCAGGAGCTGCAACAGCTGCCTGCACTCCTGCTCCTGCAGTTGCGTATACTCGGGCAAGGAGGGATCCACGTTCATCTCAACCCCCCTTCGTCCAAGCCCGTTGTTACAAAGACGCCGATTTTTGTTCCTTATCGGATGAGACTGCTACACGTTGCTACATTGTACATTACGTTGCCCAGAAGCGCGGGCCCGTCCGTAGAACAGCCCTCCGGGTTTGGTATAGAATGGCGCCACAGCGAGGCTTTAGAGAGGAGATTTGGGTGCGCGAGCGGGTGGCATTCACGATCATGGTCGCAATTCTGATCTTCTTGTTCGCCTTCACGTTCGCCGTACTCGGCAAGGGCGAGTACGAGCCTTCCGTGCCCTCGGGAGGAGAGGGCGGTTCGGCACCCCTGCAATCTGCTCGTGCTTGAGCGGAAACCCTGGTCCGGCCCGTAGTACTTATCGGGTTGAAGCCGCCCTGCGGCGTACTGACGATGTCTTTGGTGTCCACGAATTCGCGGTCTCGGACCGCGATGAGGTTTCCTCTTCGACCCATACGCGGGAGATCCAGCTCAACTGGGGGATGCGCCGTGCCTAACTCGGGTGTATGATGCCCCGGCTCTGCTGATAGGTGGTAAGGAAGGCGCTAAGTCATCGATGAAGGAGGCGGTCACGGATGCCCTTCGCGCTCGTGGCCATCCTAATGGTGCTGGTAGTCGTACTGCTGGTGCTCGCTCTCTTCCTGGTTCTCAGGCGCTGGCTGTGAGAAGGCGCGCTCTCATGCCCCGCGGTGCTTGGTGAGTAACTGAGCGGGTAGGAAAGGTCTACCAAGAGCACTGCGGCCCGAGTAGGTTGCTAATACTTATCTGGGAAACTCCCGCCAATGTAGCCGCCGTGCCTTCGCACCTACTCATGGCCCGGGTTCTCCGGGATCTCGGCCAATTCTTGCTGATATCATCCTTTATCAGGTCTGGCGCCCTCTCGCTAGAGAGGGCATTGCGGGTGCTCTGACCCCATTCGTGCCGTAGCCCAGGACTACGAATCGAGGTGGGCTTCCAGGAGTGGAGACATCGCTCCGGCGGGCTGTGGCGTGCACCAGTAGAAGCCTTGAACGAAGTCACACCCTAAGGCTAGCAGCTCTGCTGCTTCTTCGTCTGTCTCGACCCCCTCGGCGATTACCTCGAGACCGAGGGCGTGGGCCAGGGTGATCGTGGCCGACACTATCGCCGAGTCCCCCCTGTCGCGGCCCAAACCCTCTACTATCGAGCGGTCTATCTTGATGACGTCAACGGGGAAGCGCTTGAGGTAGGAGAGCGACGAATACCCCGTACCGAAGTCGTCTATGGCGAGCTTCACCCCGAGTCCCCTCAGCGCGCC
>DASZKL010000328.1:0-3056 GCA_035947015.1 Rubrobacteraceae bacterium | reverse complement strand
TTGCTCGCCCCGTACGGAGAGACCGGGTGCGGCGGCACCTCCTCGTGGATGGGCGGCTCGACCTCACCGACCGTCGCCCCGCTCGAGGCGAACACGAACCTCTTCTCTGCGCCGCCCTTCCGGGCCGCCTCCAGATAGTTGAGCGTCCCGATGACGTTGGCGAGGCAGTCGGCGCGCGGGTCCTTCACCGAGGGCTCCACCCCAGTATTGGCGGCCAGGTGCACGATGACGTCGGCCCCCTCGACGGCCCGCAGCGCCAGCTCTTCGTCGAGTATGTCGCCGACGACCAGCTCGACGGGCGAGTCCGGGGCCATCGGTCCGAAGTCGTCTTCGTGGGGGGAGGCTTCGGCGAACTCGCAGGCGGCCCTCAGGTCTTCGCGCGTGCCAACCTTCAGGTTATCCACAACCCTAACGGCGTGTCCCCCCTCATCCACTAGCGACTTGACAAGGGCAACGCCTATAAAGCCGCAGCCGCCGGTGATGAGCCAGTTCATGGCCGCCTCGATTGCGACGTGATCACACCCCGCCTGAACCCTCTCAAGAGAAACCTCCCACGTACGCGAGGGCGACCGCGCGCCCCACATCCCTTCGGACCAACTGTGACGCTCCCCCGGAGCGCCCTACATTTTTAGCAGAAATCCCGGCTCGTGCTGGTGCGCCCCGGGCTTCGCGGAGACCGCTGCGGTGGCAGAATACGCTTGAGCGAAGCCTGGCCCCATCGATCATGGGGTCGGCAGGGCTCGGGGCGAACTGGAAGGAGGGCTAGTGGCGACGCAGGATGAACAGCCGGGGTACCTCTTCGAGCAGTTCCGGGTGGAGCGCGGGTGTCTGGGGTACGTAATCGCAGACGAGGGGACCCGCCGCGCCGCGATCGTTGACCCGGAGCTAGAGATGGTCGAGCCGATGCTCGACTTCGTCTTCGAGCACGGATTGAAGCCCTCCTACATCATAGATACCCACACCCACGCTGACCACATATCGGGGGCTAGGGAGCTCAAGGCGAAGACGGTTGCGAAGATCGTGATGCACGAGAAGGCGCCTTCGAGCGCGGTGGATCTTCGGCTTGAGGATGGGGACCGGCTGTGGCTGAGCGACGGGCTTTCCTTGAAGTTCCTGCACACGCCGGGGCACGCCAAGGACCTGGTCTCGATCCTGTTGCCTGGCAGGATCCTCACCGCCGACGCGTTGCTCCTGGGTTCTTGCGGACGGACAGATCTGCCGAACGGCAACGCAACGCGGCAGTACCATACCCTGTATTACGTACTCAAGAGCCTGCCTGAGGAGTTGCTTGTCTACCCCGGCCACGACTACAAGGGCCGGAGCTACTCCACCCTGGGCGAAGAGAGACTGAGCAACCCCAAGATGAACTTCGCCTCCGA
Organism: Rubrobacteraceae bacterium; assembly: GCA_035947015.1. Classification (GTDB taxonomy): domain Bacteria; phylum Actinomycetota; class Rubrobacteria; order Rubrobacterales; family Rubrobacteraceae; genus JALYGY01. Next base: position 1,677 of record DASZKL010000328.1, on the reverse strand, counting down.
GGAGGAGTTCGTTGAGTACATGGAACGGGAGAACCCTGGGAAGCTGTCCCCGGTCTACCAGCTCGCCGACGCGCTCAAAGCAAACATGGCCTGAGCCGCAGAGCAGTTCATCGGGCCAATGCGAACTATTTTCTTTAGAATATGCTGCTGCGTAGAACCTAGATAGATTCTTGCGAGGAAGATGTGCTGGAGCGGACGTTAACGCGGAGAGACTTCCTGAAGGTAACCGGAGCCGGTGCGGCGGGCTTGACCCTGCTCGGGACGGCCGGATGCAGTCGCCTCGCCAAGTTGCCCGAAGAATACCTTCCGAGGGGAGGGTCAAGGATGAACGTCGTAGTAGTAATCGTAGACACCCTGAGAAAAGACCACGTTGGAGCCTACGGGAACTCCTGGATAAAGACCCCAAACCTAGACGCTCTCGCCAAGGAGAGCCTGCGCTTCACCCGGCCCTACCCGGAGTCGATCCCCTCCATCCCGGCGCGGCGTGGGATCCACACGGGCACGCGCTCTTTCCCCTTCAGGGGCTGGGAGAAGTGGTGCGAGGACGACGTGGGCCTGAGGGGCTGGCAACCCATCCCCAGAGATCAGAAGACGCTCGCGGAGATCCTTGGGGACGAGGGCTACAACAACCTCTTCGTCACCGACACCCTGCACCAGTTCAGGCCCTTCTACGACATGCACCGAGGCTTCGATGTGTTCCACTTCATCAGGGGTCAGGAACGCGATCTCTACAGGCCGCGGACCTCGGCCACGAGCAAGAAGATCGACCAGATCCTGATCGGGGGCCCGAGCGCCGATCACGCAGAGGACATCATGCTCCAGTATCTGGCCAACACTTTGGGTCGCGAGCGCGAGGAGGACTGGTTCACCCCGCAGGTGTTCATGAAGGGGATGGAGTTCCTGGAGGCGGCCAGAGAGGATCAGCCTTTCTTCCTGGTTGTGGACAACTACGATCCCCACGAACCATGGGACCCGCCAGAGAAGTACATCTCTCTCTACGACGAGGGATACGACGGCCCGGAACCGGCCATTCCCAGCAGCGGCCCCTCCGACTGGCTCACAGATAGGCAGCTCGAGCGGATGAAGGCGCTCTACTCCGGCGAGGTGACGATGATGGACACCTGGCTCGGCAACTTCCTCGACAGGATGGGCGAGCTAGGGCTCTTCGAGAACACCCTACTCCTCCTCCTCTCCGACCACGGGCATGCCTTCGGAGAGCACGGCTTCGCCGGCAAGGTCCCGGCGGCTTTGTACCCTGAACTCACGGACATCACCTTCCTCATCCGCCACCCTGGAGGCAAAGGCGCCGGAGAGACCAGCGACTTCTACGCCTCGACTCACGACGTGGCTCCTACGGTGCTCGGCGCTCTCGGGATCGAGCCGCCCTCCCCGATGGAGGGAGAGGACCTTAGCGTGCTTATGGACGGTAACGAACCCAAGCCGAGGGAGCACTTCACAGCCGGCTACCACGACCACGTCTGGGCGCGCGACGATAGCTACGCCATGTTTGCCCGCACCGACGGGTCTGAGGCCAAGCTCTTCGACCTGAGGGATGACCCGAAGATGGACAGGGACATCGCGGGATCCCACCCCGACATCGTCAAGAGGATGTGGACCGACTACGTCCTGAAAGACGCCGGGGGCCCGCCGCTCTAGGGAGCACGCCAGCTTCTCAGC
>DASZKL010000327.1:0-2181 GCA_035947015.1 Rubrobacteraceae bacterium | reverse complement strand
TCGAGGATGTCCTCTATCGTTATGAGACCCTCGACGCTCCCCCACTCGTCTATGACGATCGCCATCTGCAGCTTGCGTCGCTGAAACTCCCTGAGGATCTGCTCTATTGGCTTGTTCTCGGGGACGACGAGGCAGTCCCTGATGATACCCCTGATATCGAAGGTCTCAGGCCCCTCTTTGGCCGCCCGGAAGAGGTCCTTGATGTGGACCGCGCCCAGGACGTGGTCGAGGTCCTCCTCGTAGACCGGGTAGCGCGTGTAGCGCCCGAAGGCGGCCTTTTCGACGAGCTCCGAGAGCGGGGCATCGTAGGGGAGCGCCTCTATATCCGGCCTTGGGACCATGACCTCGCGTGCGACCTTGTCGCCGAAGTCGAAGACGTTGGTAAGGTATTCGTGCTCCTCGGGCTCCAGCTCGCCGGAGGAGACAGCCGAGGAGATCATGATCCGGAGTTCCTCCTCCGAGTGAGCCTCCATCTCCTCACCCAGCCTAATGCCCCAAGGCCGCAAGACGAAGTTCGTCGAGGTGTTGACCAGCCACACCAGCGGCCTGAAGAGGAACAAGAACAACCTCAAGGGGCGGCTGATCCAGAGCGAAGTCCCTTCCGCCCTCTGGATGGAAAAGTACTTGGGCGCCTGCTCCCCGAAGACCAGGTGCGCGTAAGTTATGACCGCGAACCCCAGAGCCACCGCGATGATGCTAACGACCCGCTCGCTCGTGATCCCGACCGTTTCCAGTAGAGGGGCGATCAGGTGCGAGACGGCCGGCTCGCCGACCCAACCGAGTCCAAGGGAGGCAACGGTGATCCCAACCTGGCAGACCGAGAGGTTGGCGTCCAGGTCGCGCAGGGCGTCGTGCACCACGCGGGCCCTGGCACTCCCCTCCTGCTCGAGCTGCACGATGCGCGACTCGCGCACCCGAACGAGGGCGAACTCGGCAGCCACGAAGAAGCCGTTGAGGCCGACGAGGACTAGGGCAAACAAGAGGTTGAATAACGAGGATAAGTGGGGGTCTTCCAAGGCTACAAACCCACGCCGGCAGCGGTGGGGCACCGCTGGCGTCGAAGCTCGGTAAAGTTAGGTTCCTCCATCATGTTACGAGCCGCATTATACCGCAGCCGCCCCTGGCGACAAAATCCGCCGAAATCGGCCGAGAGGACGTCACCGCGACATATCCCGCCGCACACAGAAGGGGTCCGACCGCGACGGTCGGGCCCCTGCCAGATCTCTTGGGTCGTTGCCCCTAGGCCAGCCCTTCAGCCTCGTATTCGCGCAGAAAGCCCTCGAAGAGGCGCCTGTGGCCCTGCTCGTCGCGCAGAATGTCTATCACCATGTCCTGCGTGACCAGGTCAACCTCGTCGGTCTCCTCCACGATCCTGGAGTAGAGCTCTATCGCGCTGGTCTCGGCGTCTATGACGCCCCTTATGACGTGCACCACGTCGGTCTGTTGCTCGGGAGGCTGCAGGAACCTCTGCTCGGCCCTGAAATCCGTAGAGCCGGGCACCACCCCGTAGAGCTCCTTTATGCGCTGGGCAAACTGCTGGGCGTGGCCGAGCTCCTCCTGGATGTCCTCCTCGAGGGACTCCTTTATCTCCTGGGCGCGGACGCCGTCAGGGTTGACGGAGTTGGTGACGTAGTTGATCACTGTCTCCAACTCCGCGAAGTATGCTTGCTTGAGCAACTCGATGATCTGGTCGCGCTTTTCGGCCATCTCCTGGGAGAGGATGCCCTCGCCGCCACGATTAGTCTCCACGGTCTTAGACCTCCTACATGGTCCTCTCTGACGCTACCCTGCTACTTTACCCCGGCGACCCCCGATTAAACCGAGGACTGGCCCCGATAGCCGTCTCCCTGAGGACCTTTGGCGTGTAGCGCTCGACGTACCGGCGGTAAGCCTCGACCTCGCTCTTTGCGCGCTCTTCGCTCCAGCCCAGATGCTTGACGGCGACCCGGGCCGCTGCCTCGTCGACGTCGAGGCCGACCGTGGGGCCCATCCCGACCATCGTGCGCCTCAGCAGCGCGTCGGCGAGGGTCTGCGCCATCTCGTGGCGAAAGGCGTAGATGACCTCGGCGCCTATCAGGCCCGACTCGACGGTGGCCGTAGGGCCAAGAGGCATCCGCAGCGAGGGGTCGTCGCCGGCCATCTCTAGCACGTGGGGGGCGCGCGTCCCGTAGAGCCTGAGGA
>DASZKL010000326.1:0-3785 GCA_035947015.1 Rubrobacteraceae bacterium | reverse complement strand
GAGCGCATCCCCGTCTACATCGCCGACTACGTGCTCATGGGCTACGGGACGGGGGCGATCATGGCCGTCCCCGCCCACGACGAGCGCGACGGCGAGTTCGCCAGAAAGTACGGCATCGAGACCAGGATCGTTATAGCTCCGCCAGACTGGGATGGGGGAGACCTGGATGAGGCGTACGTGGGTGAGGGTACGATGGTCAACTCCGGCCCCTTCGACGGCGAACCGAGCGAGGAGGGCAAGGAGAGGGTCACTGCCTGGCTCGAGGAGAGGGGGGCAGGAAGGGCGGCGGTGACGTACCGCCTCAGGGACTGGCTCATCTCGCGCCAGCGTTACTGGGGGACCCCGATCCCCATAATCTACTGTGAGAAGTGCGGCACCGTCCCCGTCGCGGAAGAAGATTTGCCGGTTTTGCTCCCCGAAGACGCCGAGTTCATGCCCACGGGCGAATCGCCCCTCAAGCGCGACCCTGACTTCTACAATACGCAGTGCCCGAAGTGCTGCGGCTCCGCCACGAGAGAGACGGACACGATGGACACGTTCGTGGACTCCTCGTGGTACTGGTACCGATACCTTTCTCCACACTACGACGAGGGGCCGTTCGACCCGGAGCGCGGCGAGAAGTGGCTCCCGGTGGACCTCTACACCGGCGGCATCGAGCACGCGATATTGCACCTGCTCTACGCTCGCTTCTGGACGAAGGTCATGCGGGACATGGGCCTCGTAGACTTCGGCGAGCCGTTCAAACGGCTCTTCAACCAGGGGATCATCCTGGGACCAGACGGAGAGAAGATGAGCAAGAGCCGCGGCAACGTGGTCAACCCGCAGGAGTACGTGGACCGCTACGGCTCGGACGTGCTGCGCTGCTTCCTGATGTTCATAGGCCCCTGGGACCAGGGCGGACCCTGGGACGGGCGCGGCATCGAGGGCGTCGCGCGCTTCCTGAGGCGCGCGCTCTTGCTCGTGACCGGGGACGACCCGTCCGGGGCTGAGGCAGACATATCGGAGCTCGACCGGCGGACGAACCGGATCATCAAGAAGGTCACGCAGGACCTCGAAGCCTTCCGGTTCAACACGTCCATCGCGGCGCTCATGGAGCACACGAACTACCTGCTGGCGATCAAGGGTGAAGTGGGGGAGGAGCGGTGGAACGAGGCACTGCGGACCTTCGTCACCATCCTCGCGCCGTTCGCGCCGCACCACGCCGAGGAGATGTGGGCGGCGTTGGGCGAACCCTACTCGGTGCACGAGCAGGCTTGGCCAGAGTGGGACGAGAGCCTCATAGCCGCAGAGGAGATCACGCTCGTGATCCAGGTAAACGGCAAGCTGCGTGACCGCGTAGATGCCCCGGCTGACATCAGCGAAGAGGAGGCCAAAGAACTCGCGCTCTCCAGCGTCAGGGTCAGGCCTCACGTCGAGGGCCGCGAGCTCAAGAAGAGCATCTACGTCCCCGGACGCCTGGTCAACCTGGTCGTGGGCTAGGGGCTGCGTTCCGCACAGAGAGGAGCGTGACTAAGTGAGCGATCTGAAGATCACGGCCGGACCCTACGAGTTCGCGGCACGCTGGGAGAGAGAGAAGGCTCCAAGGACCTGCGAGGCCTTCGATGGGCTGCTTCCCTTCAGGAACAGGATCATCCACGTCCGCTGGAGCGGGGAGTCGGCCTGGATCCCTCTTGGAGACTTCGACGTCGGCGTTGGCTTCGAGAACCACACGAGCTACCCCGCCCCGGGTCAGATCCTGCTCTACCCCGGCGGCTACTCGGAGACCGAGATACTCTTCCCCTACGGCGGCACCCGCTTCGCGAGCGTCGTCGGTCAGCTCGCCGGCAACCACTTCCTGACCATCACCGAGGGCCAGGAGAACCTGCGCGAGCTCGGGGAGCTCGTGCTCTGGGAGGGCGCCAAAGACATCGTCTTCGACCGCGCCTGAGGGCCACGCCGGGCTGTATAGAGACCTAGCTCAGTCGCCCAAGAGCGAACCGATCCCGCCTCCGGCGCCCTCGCCGCCGTGCGAGTGCTCGGGGACGGTCGGGCCTTCGGAGGGTTGGATCAGGACCCAGCCTGGGCCATCGAAGGCGATCTGGAGGGTCTCTCCGCTACCGCGGCCAGTGAGCGTCTTGAAAGAGACGTCGCCCCTTATGCTGGTCCTCACGCCACCGCTCCACGCTATGGCCGAGTCGGGGTCGGCGAAGGTCGGGGTGCTCGTGTCGAGGAGGACGGGTTCCCCATCGGAGTTGACGGCGACCTTGCCGCTTCCCTCCAGGATCACGTTGAAGAGCCCGTGGGCGAGTCGACCTGCACCCTCGACGCGCTGGATGTCCCAGTCGATGCCAGGCTCGAAGGCCAGGATGTTGTCGCCGTTGACAGTCATCTTTTCGTTGTTGAGCTCGAGGATCATTATCTTGCGCTTGTCTTGCGCCAGAAACAGCTCCCCGCTCCCTGTGGCCGTCATCAACTTGACACCCTCGCCTGTTACCGCCTTCTTGAAGAAGCGACCTAGTCCACCGCTCTGGTACTCGAAGCGCACGTCGCCCTGGTAGGCGACCATCGACCCGAGCTTTGCCTGGATCTGGTCGCCCTCCAGGCTAACTTTGAGCATGGCGGAATTCTGCAGCGTGAACCGGCCCGCAGGGCTGACCTCCCTGAACTGCTCCAGATTCGTCTCACTCACCACCGCACCTCCTGTTCCGGGAACCTACTGGCGATCCTACCCAGATACGGATGGCATGTCCATAGGTTTCCGCCTAATACATCCGCCCACCGGGCGGCACCTCGCGGTCAGGCGAGAGCAGTACCACCTCGCCGGCCTCGTCCGGCACCCCGAGGACGAGTACCTCGCTCTTGAAGCCCGCGATCCGCTTGGGTGGGAAGTTCACAACAGCGACTACCTGTCTGCCGACGAGGCCTTCAACATCGTAGTTGGCGGTGAGCTGGGCACTCGTCCTCTTCTCGCCGACCTCGGGCCCGAAGTCCACAACGAGCTTGATCGAGGGCTTGCGAGCCTCTGGAAACGGCTCGGCTTCGACAACCCTGCCGACCCGTATATCAACCCTCTCGAAGTCTTCCCACGCTATCTCGACCATATTGGAAGCTCCTTTCGAGCCCTTAATAAGGGATTGGAGAACGTATAGTGGGCCACAGGATGAAGGTGGGCAAGCCTCCTCGGCGTCCGAGCACGGTTGTGCCTGCGTAGTTTCTCTTGTAACGTGAATCGGGAAGCGCAAATAGGGGATCTGGTGGAGACACGAAAAATAGGGAGACGTTGGAGGAAACGACGCGAGCTCGCACTCGAGCGGGTTGCGTGATGGTGAAGTTGGCGTCTTCAGGCGCGGGTATCGATGCTGGGATCAATACCTTTGCGAATCGGCACTGCGGTTCTTCCAGGTTCAACCCCGCCAGCCGGGCCTTCACGATCCTCGAGCTCATCAGCCGCCCCGAGGGAGCACTATGGCACACGTGATCGGGTGCGACGTGGGCTCTCAGAGCCTCAAGGGTGTCCTAATCGACGGCGACGGGGATATCATCGCGGAGGCCTCCGCCCCTTACGAGCTTTCGTTTCCGCACCCCGGATGGGCGGAACAGAACCCGGACGATTGGTTTCGAGCTCTCTCAGACGTCATATCGGCGCTGCTTAGTCGCAGCGGGGTGGCGGCCAGCGGCGTCGGAGCGCTCGGCCTGGCCAGCCAGGTCGACGGCGTGGTCCCCGTAGACCCGCAAGGCCGTCACCTGCGGCCGGCGATCATCTGGATGGACCGGAGGGCCGAAGCCCAGAGCCGGGCGCTCGGCCA
>DASZKL010000325.1:0-2595 GCA_035947015.1 Rubrobacteraceae bacterium | reverse complement strand
CTCCGCCCGTAGCAACGGCTCCTCACTCGCCCGGCCACGCGTGTTCTCCGGCGCGGCCACGCTAGGCAGCTCGTGGACCATCGCCACGACGGGCCGCTCCCCGCGCCAGCTATCGATCCAGGGCGCGCAGACGATCCGGGCCAGGGCGTCAACCACGATAACGTCGAAGCGTCGTGGGTTCAGCACAGAACCGAGCCCTGGTGCCGCCAGCTCCTGCTCCTGCGGTGAAGCGCCGCATGGCACGATCTCCTCCACCACCACGCCCCTCTCCCGCAGCGCTGCGAGGACTCGAGCGTTGTAGAGGTAGCCGCCGGTAAGGCGACCCGTATCCCCCACCGTCACGAAGGCGACGCGCATGGCTCCGTCAGGCGAGGCTGTCTTCGCGGGCGGCGTAGACCTGCGGCGATTCCCAGATGCGCACCGTGAGGGTGTCGAGGTTCTGACCGCGCAGCGGCGGCGCGAGCTTCTCCCAGCAGTAGTCGGCCACCGCCTCAGCCGTCGTGTTGACGCCCGCGAGGTCGGGCACGTCGCCCAGGTCGCGGTAGTGGAGGGAGGAGGCGAGATCTTCCACCGCGGGGCGGAGCTCGCCGATGTCGTAGAGGGCGCCGTCGTCCGAGAGGCGTTCTCCCCGCACGATCACCTCCATCCGGTAGGTGTGGCCGTGGGTCCGGGTCGCCGGCCCGAAGTCGCCGACGAGCCGGTGCGCCGCCTCGAATTGCGTCGCTACGTAGATTTCGTACATTGGAGCTTGCTCCCCCTTCGGCAGGGTCGGACGGCCGTCAGTGTTTTTCCGACCTTTCTAGAGTGACCAGCGTGATATCGTCCTCCTGCTCCCAGCCCTCCCCTACGAAGGAATACAGCTCCTCCACGAGGAAGTCTTCCAGAGATTGCGCTTCACCGTGCCCGGCGACGAGAGCGCGAAGTCGCGGGAAGCCGAACATCTCGCCATTCGGGTCGTGGGCCTCTACCAGCCCGTCGCTGTAGAAGAGGACACCGTCTCCCCCGTCTAGAGAGTCCTCTCCTTCCTCGTAGCCCATCCCCGGCATGAGCCCCAGGGGCATCCCTCTCGCCCTTAGCTCCTCGGCGTCACCACTACGGCGGCGCAGGTAGGGAAGGTCGTGTCCAGCGTTGGCAAAGTTCAAGCGCCCGCTCTGTAGCTCCAGAATGGCGTAGAAGCAGGTGACAAACATGTTTGGCGGGATTCGAGCTACCAGCGTCTCGTTTACCCGAGAGAGCACCTCCCCTGGGGAGTAGCCAGAGTCTTGGGCTACGGCCCTGAGCATCGAACAAGTTGCGGTCACAGCCAGGGCGGCTGGCATCCCTTTACCCGTGGCATCTCCCACCGCGAGGCCTACCCGACCATCTGCGAGCTCGAAGAAGTCGTAGAAGTCTCCTCCGACCTCCCTGGCGGGCTTGTAGAAGGGGGAGATCTGCCATCCCTCTAGGGTGGGCACCTCCTTGGGGAGCGAGGCTTGCTGGATGCTTCGGGCCACCTTTAGTTCCTGCTCTATGCGCTCTCGCTCGATTCTCTCTCGTTGGAGGCTCTGCTGCGTCAGCTCTAGCAGCCCTCCCCCCTCGCGCCACTCCTCCGCGATCCTGCCCGCCGCTATGCGGTGGATGCTGATGTAGGGCGCCACAAACTCCCTTCCGGTGGGTGCGAAGCCCCGCCACTCCCCTCGGTCGTGAACGCCCCGTGCCGTGAAGCGGCTTAGCACCCTGTCGCCGTCGGCTGCCTGATCCTCGATGATGTAACGGATGTTGGAGCAGGCGGCTCGACTCTCGGTGAGGTCCCTTATGTAGCCCTCGCGGCTGCGTTCTTGGCCAAACCCTCTATCATGGTTGACGAAGTCGAGGGTCATCATATCCTCCACCGCGGCCAGGTCCCCCTTGGTCTGCGCGTCGAAGAAGCGACGCACCAACGCCTTGTTCTCTTCGGCCGAAGACATAGAAACGCTGTTCTCCTTGCTAACCCGCTTCCTTGAGGGCGCTCGTTCGCCACCTACCACGGTGCGGAATCAGGATGCTACAAGATCGCGTCCAGGGCAACCACCGTTTCCTCATTCACCGAAGCTGTAAGCCGTCGCAGCTTCGAAGGCGCCGGCCGCTCGGCGTCACTCTCGGCCAGCAGGGTAGGGAACTTCAGAGCGAACTCTCTTGTGCTCTGTAACCTACGGGTGGTCGTGGATGAGGATCACCTGGACCACCTCGTCGGGGCTCTCGTCCACGAGCCGGTACGCCTCCGGCGCCTCTTCGAAAGGGATCTGGTGCGAGACGAGCCCATTCAGGCGTAGCCTGGGGAGCAGGTCGAGGACGGCCTCCCTTCTCCGGGCGAGATCCCACCGGGGACCGAGCTCCGGGTTCATCCTCCCGACCTGGGAGGAGCGCAGCCGTACCCTTCCCCTGTGGAAGTGGCCCCCGAGGGAGAGGTATATCGGCTTCGTGCCGTACCAGGAAGCGACGACGACCGTACCCTCGGAGGCGACGGCGTCCAGGGCGGCCTGCAACGCAGCCCCCGAAGAGCTCGCCTCGACAGCCACGTCCGCGCCCCGTCCGGCAGTCGCCGCGAGGATACGCCCGCGCAGGTCCTCGTCGGGC
>DASZKL010000324.1:0-8008 GCA_035947015.1 Rubrobacteraceae bacterium | reverse complement strand
AGCCAGAAGAGGAAGGCCAGGATAGAGCCCGGGCTGATCCAACGCCACCTCTGCTTGGCGGCCGGGGCGAAGTAGTAGACCACGGCGAACGCGAAGAGCACGATGCACGCCAGGATCGGCCACTGCGCGATGCTCCATACGGTCTGGAAGACGGACCCGAGACCGACGACCTCGGCCAGCCCGCCGCCGACCGTGCTGCCGAAGACGACGAGCCCGAACGCGGTGAGCATGAGGACGATGACCACGATCGAGATAAAGATCGAGATGCCGTACTTCTTCCAGAACGGCCGATCCTCCTCAACCTCGTACATGACGTTCATAGCCTCCATGACCGAGCGAAACGCCCCTGAGACGCCCCAGAGCGCCAGGAGGATCGAGACTATGGCCCCGATAGTGAAGGCGCTCTCCGCCTGGCTCTTCGTGATGCTGAGGAGCTGGTTCTCTATAAAGCCGAAAGCCCCGGGAGGGAGCACCCCCGAGACCTTGTTGAGCATCGTGTTGACCAGATCCGTGGCGTTGAAGAGTCCCAGTAGCGAGAGCAAGAAGGTGAAGAACGGGAAGATGGCGAAGAGCGCCTTGTAGGTGAGGTTGCCGGCGAAGGCCATGACGTGATCCTCGCCAACCTCCTTGAACGTCAGCTTGAAGAAGTCCACGAGCCCGAGGTTCTCGGCTACCGGGACCTCGGCCTGGTTGCCCTTGCGCTCCGCCCTCTTGAGTGTCTGCATGCCGGGTATCTTCATGCCCTCGTACCTCAGATCTGCTCGAGTTCGCCTACCCCGTGAGTCTACCCAGCGGAGACGGTAGCTCTAACCTTTTCGGTGGGTATCGTCCGTTGCGGGATGTGATCGCCCTTGGAAGTATTCTGAGGTGTAACCTGGGGGTATGGGCCCGGAGATGACAGGCAGGCACTTCACGGTCGCGGTCTTCGTGGTCTCTGAGGGGAGGGTGCTCCTGCACCGACACCGCAAGCTCGGAATGTGGCTGCCGCCTGGCGGCCACATAGAACGGGACGAACTACCCGACGACGCGGCCGTGCGCGAGGTTTTCGAGGAGACAGGTATCAGAGTAGAGCTGGTGGGGGAGAAGCGCGAGGACATCGAGGACCCCGTGCAGCTGCATCGTCCGGCCGGGGTGCAGCTCGAGAACATCGGACCGGGACACCAGCACATAGACCTGATCTACTTCGCGAGTCCGGTCGGTCCAGCCGAGATCCGGGACCAGTTCTCCCCCGAGAAGGTCGGGTGGTATGGTCCCGATGACTGGGATGGTATGAGCGTCAACGCCGAGGTCAGGGGCTGGTGCGAGCGAGCGCTCGCGGCCCTGGGCGCCGCTTAAGGGTCGGAGCAGTCCCGGCGGTATCCGCAGTTGGGACAGACGAGCTTGCAGTGCAGTCCGAACATCTCCGTACCGCAGATCTCGCACTCCTCGCCCGAGGGCTGAGGCGTCTGGGTGGCTTGCTCCTGCTTTGTCTGCTCTTCACTCACTACAGGAGAGTATACGGGTGCATAGCACGCGTGACACCCACGAGTTCAGCCGGAACGCGGCCCACCTTTCGGCGCGGAGCGGGCTCTTAGGAGGTCGGAGGCGCGGGCGGCGCTCAATGTCTTGAGCGCACTGTAGGAGAGGACTTTCTGGGTCTGACGCAGCGAGGTAGCGAGGGCCTCGGTTAGGATCTGCAGGGTCGCCAGGCTCTGCTGGAGCTCGGAGACCTGGACTGGGAGTTGCTGCGCGCGGGCGTCGAGGGCGGAGATGCTTTTCTCAAGCTCGCCGGTGCGCTGCGAGAGGCTGGCGACCTCCTCGGTGAGGTGGGTCTGGAGGGCGGCGCGTGCGCGACGGAGCCGGAGGTAAGCCCTGAGCGCACCCAGGGCCGCCACGAGGGCGAGCGCGGCGCCGACGATGATGAGGATCACGAGCACGTTACCCATTCTGAGACCCACGGTATCACGCGGGCGCGATCCTTTACAAACCGCTGAGCGATGCTAAACTCTCATCCACGCCGCGGGGTGGAGCAGTCTGGTAGCTCGTCGGGCTCATAACCCGAAGGTCGCAGGTTCAAATCCTGCCCCCGCTACTACGAAGAGGCCCAGCGGTTGCCGGGCCTCGATACGTTCGATGGGTCCGAGCGGCAACGGTCAGCCCCCCTTCCTGCTGCGCTCGGTGGTGGCACTTTCTTTCATGTACGGAATCGGGCGTTACGCCGAGTCACCAGGGTCCTCCACCGTGCGACTTCATCAGCGACCTTGATCCACTCTCCAGGGGCTCCGAGTCGCGCACATCTGATGTATTTTTCCGCAGGTCCGGGTGCATCACATAGTCGAACCCGGCGGGACGGCTTTCACCTCATGTTACCCTTCTCGCACTACCTCCGGTCCGCCGGGTGATACCTCTTGGGCCGACAACTTGCCTTATGGAAGCGGACCAGAGACCCGGCCGCAGGGTCCCTCGTGAAGGGAGCCCAACCTTTGGGCCTTCGGCTCCACTACCAGGCGTGAGCCTGGCCCGTGGCCGAGCTATTTGCGAAGCTACTCTCGAGGGCTTTCGATAGGGGTGATGCTCGTGGACTTCGAGACGGTGGTAAAGAGGCGGCGGATGTGCCGGGAGTACCTGGACAGCGACGTGCCCCAGGAGACGCTCGATCGGATCCTGGATCTGGGCTCGCGCTACCCCTCTGCCGGCCACACGGAACCGCAGGAGTTCGTAGTGGTGCGTGATAGGCGGGTGAAAGAAGATCTGGCGCGAGCCGCCCTCGACCAGGCCTTCGTCGCTCGAGCCCCGCTGGTCATCGTCGTCGTATCGGACATAAGGCGGTCGGCCAGGCGGTACGGGGAGCGGGGCGTACACTTCTTCAGCATCATCGACGGAGCCTTCGTCGCGATGCTCATCTTGCTAGCGGTGGTGAACGAGGGTCTGGGCGCCTGTTTCGTGGGCTCTTTCTACGATCAGGAAGTGCAGGAAGTCCTGGGCTTGCCGCAGGAAGTTCGCCCCATCGGGATCATCCCCATTGGCTACTGCGCCGAAGAGCCTAGGAGGTTCGCCCGCCGGCCCAGGGCGCAGATCGTCCATCGCGATCGGTACGGGAGAGGATTGCCCTTGCGGTCTCAATAGGCTGTCGCAGACGATAATGGTGCGCAGCAGGCGGCCCCAAGCATTGCCGACCGTACCCAAGGGTAGAGGATGAGACTCTGCCGGCGGCAGGGGTCGGTTCGAGCGGTGGACTTCGAGGGTTCACTCCACGGAGTAACGACTTAGGGCGTCTCTGTCCCAACTCAGGCCGATTCCGGGCACCTCGGGGGTCGAGGCATGACCGTCCTCTACCATCAGGGGTTCATCGAGGATCGGGTTCGCCCAGTCGACGTACTCCAGCCAGTGGCTAGTCGGGGCCACCGCCAGCAGGTGCGCGCTGATCTCCGGGAACAGGTGGCTCGAGAGCGGGAGGCCCGCCGACTCCGCCAGCGCGGCGGCCCTTAGCCAGCCCGTGACCCCACCGATCTTCATGGCGTCGGCCATCGCGTAGTCCGAGGCATCGGCCTCTATGCTCTTGGCCATGTCGTGTGGCCCCCACCAGTTCTCGCCCGTCTGGATAGGGGTCTTGGCCTCGCGCCGGACCTTCGCGTGGCCGGAGTAGTCATCCGCACGGATCGGCTCCTCTATCCAGTAGAGCCCTTCGCCATCCAGGGCCGCGGCGCGCCTCTCGGCCTCCACCACCGATAGCGACTGGTTGTAGTCAGACATCAGAACAACTTCCTCTCCGACCGAGCGCCTGATCGCCCGAACCACCTCGACGTCCTCTTCAAGTCGGGGATACCCCAGCCTGACCTTGATCGCTGCGAACCCGGGGGCAACCAGCTCCTGAGCTTCTTCAGCGGCGCGCTCGCCCCCGATCAAGCCCAGCCCGCAGCTGTTGTAGGCGGGGACCTTCCGCAGCTCGCCGCCCAGCAGCTTCGCCAGGGGCATCTCGCAAGTCTTCGCCAGGGCGTCCCAGGCAGCCATGTCGATGCCTGCTATCGCCATACCGGTCAGCCCTTGCGAACCCAGGAGCCGGAACGCCTCTTGCAGTTTCCGCTCGAGTGCGACCGGGGCGAGGGGGTCGCCCTCGATCAGGGGTGCGAGGTTCGAGAGGAGTCTGGCCACCGGTGCGAGCACAACGCTGGTAGGGCAGAAGAGGTAGCTGCGCCCGGTAACTCCTTCCTCGGTCAGGAGGTCGATCAGGACCAGCGCCGCGGTGCCGACCTCGCCACCGCCGGTCTTGAGCGGCCGCTGCATCGGCACGTCGACGGCGCGAACGTCCAGATCGCGGACCTTCAGTTGGGCTTTGGTGTTCATGCGTTCCTCCAGTGCGTGGACTCCTGCCTTTTTGTACCTTCGCTGTGCGGATACGTAACCCATACTGCTCGTCCGTGCTCTAAGATAAGTAGGAGGTGAGCCGAAGCGAGGTTGTTGCTGGTCATAGCGGTGATACTGGTCTTGGCCCTGGTGCTCGGTGGCGTGGGGGCCCTCGACGACGTCGCCAACGTCATAGTGGAGATCCTTCAGGTCATCTTCAACCTCCTCGTGCGCCTAATAAACCTGTTCGTCGAGTTGCTCAAGAGCATCGGTTGAGCCGGAGTTGCAGAGTTGGCCATGGGGTCATCTGGGGGAGCGCCGACCCTCCCGCTCGTAACTCGTGGTCCCCGCTCACGGTCACACCGAACAGGAGAGTTGGTCTCCTCACGAACCGGGTCGTAGCACGACAACGGAGGTAGGTCTTGGTTTTCTCCCCGGAACGACAAGCGGAGCTCGCGCGCAATACCGGGGAGCGCCCGCGCTCGAAAGGCCCCCCGCAACGCGGGCAAGAAGCGAGAGAGACCGACGCGGCGGATACCGAGGGGCGTCGCCCTCCTGTGGACGCCGGGGATCGAAGACTGGTTGTGCGCGCATCTCGGGGCGACGTCGAGGCCTTCACGAAACTGGTACAGGAGCACTCTCCTCTCGTACACGGAGTGAGCCTCCGCGTGCTGGGTGAGGAGGGAGCCCAGGACGCAAGCCAGGAGGTCTGGATCAGGGTCTGGAGAAATATCCGAGGCTTCAGAGCAGAGAGCGCCTTTAGCACCTGGCTCTACAGAATCACCATCAACACCTGCCTCCCCTCCGCCGGGCTCCGAGAGGTACGCAGGGGGGAGCGGGAGTACAGCGGCGAGACATCGTACCTCTCGGAGCCCGGCGGGGGGGAGGCAGACCCCGAGGCAGCGGCGTTGAGTTCGGAGAGGCGCGATGAGATACAGGCGGCGCTCTCTCACGTGCGCTCGGAGCACAGGGCAGCATTGGTCTTGAGGCACATGGAGGGGCTCTCCTACAGGGAGATAGCGCAGGTATTGGAGGTACCTGACGGCACTGCCAAGGGATGGGTGAACAGGGGTAGGGCCGCCATGCTCGTTGCGCTGACTCGAGAGAGCATCTCGGGTAGCATGGGATAAGAGGATGTCCCGCGAGGGAGGGAGCCGAGAGGAGCTTGGGGTCTCCTCGAGACATGGCATCCTACGCCACCGGCGAACCTGAGGGTGAGGCAGTGCGAGCGGCGTTCGGGCGACCAGAAAGAGAGGGACTGGGAGACGCATGGCGATAGAGCTGTCGTTGTTCAACAACTCGATTACGACCTTTGTGACCCACCTCACCACCTACTATGGGGAGGAAGCGGAGCTCGAGACCTACGTCATCTGCGCGAGAGTGAAGAGCACCAACATACCGGGCGGGAGCGGGCTCAACTGGATCGTCGGACCAAACGGTCACGAGCGTGCCGGCGGGCTGCTGCAGGAGGTGCTGAAGGCCGTCGAGGAGAGCGACGGGAACGGTAGGGGACAGGCGTGAGCCACTCTCCTGGTGAGCCGTCGCGACGTCGTCTGTAAGCCGCGGCGCCTAGCCACAGACCATTTCGCTGACTCTCTCGACAGTCCACGGTGAGGCCAAGGACTGCGGCGTCATCCCCTCTCTGTCAGATTCTCTAAACTGTCCTCATGAAACCCGAGGAATTCTCGGATGCCGTGCGCAGGACGGCTGAGCGATACGGCATGGACCTGGGTCGCCCGCTGGCGCTGGTCTCGGGCGGGCCTGACTCGGTGGCGCTGCTGCGGGCGCTCGTCGAGCTCGGGGAAGAGCTGGTGGTGTTGCACGTGGATCACGGCTTGCGGGGCGAGGAGTCACGGGAGGACGCCGAATTCGTGCGCGTGCTGTGCGAGAAGCTGGGCGTGCGATGCGAGGTGCGAAGCATCCGGCTCGAAGAAGGGGCGAACCTGCAGGAGCGCGCGCGCGACGAGAGGTACAGGCTCGCTAAAGTAGTGGCAGACGATCTGCGGCTGCGAGCGATCGCCGCCGGGCACACAGCCGACGACGTTGCAGAGACGGTCCTGATGAACCTGGCCAGGGGCACCGGACTGCGGGGGCTAGCGGGCATCCCGCCGGTGCGGGGACGAATAGTGCGGCCTCTGATCCGCCACCGTCGTCGCGAAGTCCTACGCTATCTCGAGTATCTGGACCAGCCCTACCGTACCGACCCTACCAACCTCACCGGCAAGTACGTCCGCAACCGAGTTCGCCTAGAGATCCTGCCAGTTCTGGAGGAACTGTACCCGGGTGCGACGAGCAACATCGCCCACGGTGCCGCTCTCGCAAGGGAGGACCTTGAAGTCCTAGAGAGTCTGGCCGCTGGAGCCGTCCACCAGCGCGGCAGCGAGATCGTGGTGCCGCTCGACGATCTCAGGAAAATGCCACCCGCGCTCCAGCGCCACGCGGTGCGCCGGGCCTATTCGATGCTTGAACCGGAGGTTGCATCACTCGACTCGGCGACTGTGGAGGGCATCCTTAGGCTGACCAGCGAGAGAGAAGGAACGCGGATGATGTATCTGCCTGGATACGTGATCGCGGCGATCCGCTTCGGTGAGGAACTTGCTCTTTACCACGGGACAGATCTGCCTACTGGAGAAGAGGACCTCTTGGTCGGTAAGCAGGGCTTTGATAGATGGATCATAGATGTGCAGGAGGTTCGAGAGTTCAATGCGTCGGACGCCGCTCGCCCGGAAGTTGCCTACCTCGATGCCGCGCGAGGTCCTTACCGGGTGCGGATGGCGCGCGAGGGGGATACTATTCGTCCGTTGGGCCTCGGCGGGACCAAGAAGGTGTTGCGGGCGATGATGGATAGGAAGGTCCCTCGGGACCTTCGGCGCCGGACGCCGGTGGTTGTGAGCGCGAGCGGCGAGGTGGCCTGGATCTTCCTCGGGGAGCTGGGCGATGATTTCAAGGTGGACGAGGCGACGGAGAGGATGTTGAGGTTGGAGGTTGAGAAGATACCGTGAAGATGTCCAGCATGATGCCCGACGTGAAAGAAGTGCTCATATCCTCCTCCGAGATACAGGAGAAGGTGCGCGAGATGGGGGAGAGCGTCACCGAGGACTATAGGGGGAAGAGGCCTCTCCTTGTCGGTATCCTGCGCGGGGCGGTCGTGGTGCTCGGCGACCTGATGCGGAACATAGATCTGCCGTGCGAGATCGACTTCATGGACATAAGCTCATATGGCACGGGCACCTCATCGAGCGGGGTGGTGCGCATCCTCAAGGACCTCGAGGAAGACATAACGAGCCGCCACGTCCTGATAGTGGAGGACATCATAGATACGGGGCTCACCCTCTCCTACCTGAGGCGCTCGCTGCTGGCGCGCAAGCCCGCCTCCCTGGAGATCTGCGCGCTCCTAAGTAAGCCTTCCCGGCGGCGCGTCGAGCTCGACGTGAAGTACCTCGGCTTCGAGGTGCCCGATGAGTTCGTGGTGGGGTACGGGCTCGACTTCGCCGGGGCTTACCGCAACCTTCCCGATATCTGCGTCCTCAAGCCCGAGGTCTTAGCGAAGGCCTGAGAGGGAACCGGGGCAAAAGCGAGGGCCATGATCCGAGAACCTATGCTCCGGCGTACAGGTAGTATAATCGTCGTGTCCTAGAGGCACTCACGGAAGGTAAAGGCAGCTTTGGGCAGAATCTTGAGAAGC
>DASZKL010000323.1:0-2502 GCA_035947015.1 Rubrobacteraceae bacterium | reverse complement strand
GCGAGTCCTCGGGTATGTCCGTGATGACGGTCGGGGGGTAGAAGTTGCCCGGCCCATCCACGGGCTTCCCGCCCGTGAGCACCCGGGCACCGGCCTCGACGCTCTGCCTGACCTGAGAGTCCACGTCCTCGAGCATCTGGGTCGTGGCGAGCGGCCCCATGTCGGTGTCCTCGCTCATCGGGTCGCCGACCTTGAGCGCCGCCATGCTCTCCACGAAGCGGCGCTCGAACTCGTCGGCTATTTCCTCGTGGACGATGATCCTCTTGGCGTTGACGCACGACTGCCCGTTGTTCAAGGTGCGCGAGGTGACGGCGGTGCTGACGGCCTTCTCCAGATCCGCGCTGGGCATGACGATGAACGGGTCGCTCCCGCCGAGCTCGAGCACGCTCGGCTTGATGTTCTCCCCCGCCTCGGCGCCGACGCTGCGTCCCGCGCCCTCGCTGCCGGTGAGCGTCACCGCCCGCACCCGCGGGTCGTCTATGACGTCCTGCACCTGACTAGAGCTGATCAGCAGCGTCTGGAAGGCGCCCTCCGGGAAGCCGGCCCGGTGGATTACGTCCTCTACGGCCAGGGCGCACTGCGGGACGTTCGAGGCGTGCTTCAAGAGGATCACGTTCCCCGCCATCAGCGCCGGGGCCGCGTGCCTGAAGACCTGCCAGAACGGGAAGTTCCACGGCATGATGGCGAGTATGGGGCCAAGAGGCTCGTAGCGGATGTAGGCCCTCGCGCCCTCGAGATCCACCTCCTCGTCGGCCATGAACCTCTCGGCGTTCTCGGCGTAGTAGCGGCAGCCGCGGGCGCACTTCTTCGCCTCGGCGGTGGCCGCTGCGAGCGTCTTGCCCATCTCGCTCGTCATCAGGCGGCCGAACTCCTCGGCCTCCTCCTCCAGGATCTCCGCCGCCCGCAGCATCATCCGAGACCTCTCCTCAAACGAGGTCTTCTTGTACTCGCCGAAGGTCTCTACGGCGTGCTGGATCTTCTCGTCTATCTCTCCCCCGGTCAGCGCCTCGAAGCTCCTGACCTCCTCGCCCGTCGCCGGATTTATGGTGGTTATCGCCACGTGACCCTCCTTTTACGAACGGTTTCAGCCTCGTTGAGGTAAATATACACTTTCTTTTGAGCCGTGCGCTAGAGTCCGAGTGTGTGCGCAAACGGCTTAAATAAAGGGTTTTCGTCGGTAGCGCACCAACCCGTACTCACCCGTACAGTACGAAATGGGTGTACATTGGGTGTATGTACTCTACCGCGCCAGTCGGGTAAAACGCGCTACGGTCCAGTATCCTTCAGGATAGACGAAAGGGGGGCGAGCCCTCGCATTAGCGCGATCTCCTGTTAGGGAGAGATCTCTCGGGCTCAGGGTTCGCCCTCCGGGTACCCTTAAAAGCGCATGATCCCTTACAAATGTTCTCACATCAACCTGCCAAAGGCTGTAAATAGGGTCTAAAATAGGCGTAGTGCGTAAGTAGCAACACTTTCGTCCAACCTCGTGCACCCGAGGCTAGGCGCAGTCTCGCGCGGCGGCTGCAGCGTGCCGGGACAACCGGGCGCACAATCGCGGAGAGGCTTGTGTTCTACTAGAGGGTCAAATGCTCCTCAAAGACCTCCTTCCTGCTGCGCCGTTGGGACCGCTGCTGCGCAGCACTAGCCTTGCTGCCTGGTTTCTGTTCTTGACCCCCAGTGCCTTGTAGGCCATCCTCAGGTGCTGCTTGACCGTCGACTCAGAGAGGTAGAGCCGTCTGCTTATCTGCGCGTTGGTAAGCCCCTCGGCCACCAGCTCGAGAACCTCCACCTTGCGCGAGCCGAGCCCAGATAAGTCTGCTCCTCGCTCTTTGGCCACCATCTCTTTGATCCACTCTCCTAGCAGTTCCCGAGGCAGCACCACTTCGCCGTCTTGGGCTTTCTCGAGTGCCCGGGCGATCTGCTCTGGGGGCATGGCGGCGTGGAGGAAGCCGTCGGCCCCCGCTCGCAACGCCGCGCGGGCGAGCGAGAGATCCGCCGACGCGCCAAAGACCACGATGGCAGCTTCGGGGGCGGGCTCCTTGAGATCCTGCACCCCGGAGGTGAGCTCGTTCTCGCCTTCGGGAGGGAAGACGACCACGGAGGGAGCAGCATCTTGCGGGGCCCGTGGTCCCCGGTGGAGGTGAATTCCCCTCTTCTTGAGGGCGCTCTCGAGCCCCACCGACTGCAGCGAGGCGGTGCTCTTGATCCAGACTGTCCCCAGAGGGCGCTCGTTTGTGGTGGGCATCGCCGCTATGGTCATCTCCACAGCTATCTACCTCCTTCGGCAATCCGCCGCGCCATCTTGATGCGGCCGTTTCTCGGTGCCCGCGCTCGAGTTCTAAGCACGGCAGCGCGCAATGCGCGCTGAGCTTCGGCGCTGTGCGCCTCGGTAGCCGCTGACCTCCTCCTCTTGTTGCGGGGAAGGGGCCGCGTTTGTCTTCTCCTTTGGGTTATTCCTCCAGGCCTAACAGGGCTTGCGCCTTTCTGCGTGGCGTTGGCTTC
>DASZKL010000322.1:0-3573 GCA_035947015.1 Rubrobacteraceae bacterium | reverse complement strand
CAGGGTCATCGAGTCGCTCTACGAGGCGTCGCAGGCCGGGGTGAAGATAGACCTCGTCGTCCGCGGTATCTGCTGCCTAAAACCTGGCCTCGAAGGCGTCAGCGAGAACATCAGGGTGGTCTCGTTGGTGGGGCGCTTCCTGGAGCACGCCCGCGCGTTCGCCTTCAGCGAGGGGGAGGAAGAGGAGATCTACCTCGGGTCGGCAGATCTGATGCAGCGCAACTTCGACCGCAGGGTCGAGCAGCTCTTCCCCCTGCACGAGGCGCGTCACCGCGAGAAGGTCCGACGTCTCCTCGAGCTCCAGCTCGCCGACACCGTCAACTCCTGGGAGCTCAAGCCCGATGGCTCCTTCGAGCGGCTCCACCCACACGAGAGCGAGGAGCCACTCGATAGCCAGGCGATCCTGCTCGAAGAAGGTTTCTAGAAGCTCGATCCGCTCTGCCTGGCAGATCGAGCCTGACGATTGACCGGCGCAGGGAGTGGATGCTACTATAGCCCGCCTCTCAGAGCACCGTTAGCTGAGGTGATCGCCGGCTCCATGCAAAGCAAGGCAGTAGACCACAAGGAGATCGAGTGGCAGTTCGACGCGCCTGACCTCGAGCGCGTAGAGAGCTGGCTGGAGGAGCATCCTTCCACCTCAGGCCTCTCTGTCGTCCCTGGAGTAACTAGAGAGCTGACCGACACCTACTACGACACGGAGGACTGGCGCTTCTACCGTGCGGGATACGCCCTGCGCATCCGCCGGGATGGTAAGGACGTCGAGGCGACGATGAAGTCCCTGGCGCCCGCCGAAGGCGCCCTCAGGCGACGGCGCGAGATCTCCGTGCCGCTGAAGGCCGACGCTAACACCTTGAAGGAGGCTACCGGCCCCGTCGGCGAACGCCTGCGGAGGCTCGCTGGCAACCGGGATCTGCATCCGCTCTTCGAGGCTCGCACTCGCCGGCGGACCTTCGTGCTCCACCCCGTAGGGTCGACCGGTAAGCACGCCGTTGGTGAGGTCGCGCTGGACGAGTCGGAAATCCCCTCCGACGGACAGGCCCGCCTCAGCCGCGTCGAGGTCGAGGTTAGCCCGGACGCCGAGCAAGACCACAGCGTCGGGGAGTTCGTGGACAGGCTGCGAGATACGCTGGGACTTCGCCCGACCGAAGCCTCCAAGTTCGAGGTGGGACTCGCTGCCGCCGGTCTTAGCCCTCCGCTGGCGCCGGATTTGGACCCCAGCGAGAGGAACCGGCGTTCCGACGAAAAGGACGGTCGGTAGGCCCGCGTGGAGATCTACCTCGTCCGCCACGCCGCAGCCGCTCAGCGCGATCCCGACCGCTGGCCCGACGACAGCGACCGTCCGCTCACGCCAGAGGGCGAGAATGAGTTCCGGCTCGCGGCACGCGGGCTCGCCCGGGTAGTTCCCAGGGTGGACGCCATCCTCAGCAGCCCGTTTCAGCGGGCTTGGCGGACGGCTGAGATACTCTCCGAGCTTGACTCCTGGCCCGCGCCCGGCTCTGCGCCTGTGCTCGAGCCCACCCTCCCGCCGGAGAAGGCCGCCCTCGCGCTTGAAGATCGCGCGGACTCCGTAGCCGTGGTCGGGCACAGGCCCGGTCTCCACGAGTTGGCCGCGTACCTGCTCACCGGGAGTGCCGAAGGGCTGGAGATCGAACTCGAAAAAGGCGGCGTGGCCTGCATCGGTTTCGATACGGCCTCTGCGCCGGGCACAGGCAAACTACGCTGGTTGCTTACGCCAGAGCTCCTGCGGGCCATAGCAGTCAGCTAGAGCGGTATCTCAGCCAGGATCTCTGGCTCAGGGTAATCGAAGCGGAGATCCAGGACTGTCATCTCCACGCTCTCTACCGTGAGCTGCCCGACATCCCAATCCCTGTAGCGCGCTATCGCGGAGATCAACTTTCCCGGTGCGGGCGCACCATTCGGGGTCTGGAAGTAGGCTAGGGTCAGGTGCGGCGGTCCTGCAGGCTTCTCTAGCCCGCAGCTCTCGCACAGGACCTCCCGCAGCCCTTCCAGAGCCCCGTCGTCGTGCACCTCGACGAACGCGGCGCCGGGGAAGGCGTTGAGGTTGGCGAGCCGGATCTTGAAAGCGGGGAAGCCAGACAGGGCGCGTCTGGCGCTGGCCTCTATCTCACCTAGCCTCTCGCGGGAGACCTCGCCCTCCTGCTTGGGATCGTCGACGAGGAAGCCAAGGAGCAGCAGCGTGATGTGCACGAAGTGGTCGGGGTGGAGCGAGACGAAAGGGAATGGACGCAGAGCGTTCCTCAAAGGCTCGAGGCGCCCGCGAAACCGCGACGCCTCGATAGAGATCACGAGCGATACAGAGAGCGTGTGCCCTTCTCGCCATTCGGGGTCCATGTGCCCGCCGAACTCCAGACGGCGCTCGCGGACGAACCGGTCCCACACCTCAGCGTATGCATCCACTCTAGAAGATAGCCGTCGGGGTAGCGGGGAGGGCTACCCGACCATGTTCGCCCTGACTATGTAGCGGGCGAACCAGTTGGGGCCAGGGGTCCAGTAGTCACCGTAGTTCTCGATGCACGTCTGAAGCGAGACCATGTCGCTTCCCGTTGAGCCCGTCACAGACATGTCGCTCGGCGGAACCTCGAGTATCTCGCTGACCTGGTAGGTGTAGGACTGTCCCAATGAGTCCTCTAGGATGACCTGGTCACCAATAGCCAGTGAGGGCAGGTTCCAGAAGACGTGGTCGCTTATGGTGCCTGGGTAGCCGAGGCGGTGGCCCGCTATGTAGGTGTTGGAACCGGCCACCCAGGGGTAGCCCGTTCCGGGCACGTGGCCGACGCCCTGCGACAGGACCGCCTCCGAGGTGCCCTCCAGCACCGGGATGTCGTAGAGCCCCATGTTGGGGATGGTCAGGTACATGGTGGTGTCGGAGGGTACGGCGGGCTCAGGCTCGGGGGCAGGTGCCTGAGGAGCCGCTTCCTGAGGAGCCGCTTCCTTCTCGGCCCTCTGGGCCGGCTCCTGCTGCTTCGCCGCCTTCTCGGCGGCCGCTTGCCTGGCGTTCGCCAAGTAGTCCCTCTCCTGCTCCGCTGCCCGCTGGAGCTCTTCGGTAGCGGCTTCGTTGGAGAAGTCGGGGGTAGCGACCCTCTCGGTTGGCTGGTCGCCCGTCAGAATGTTGATCCCGAGTAGGAGGGCGCCGAAGAGGATCAGACCCGCAGCGGCTACCAGAGTGTAGAGCCTCATCTGGCGTCTGCTCTTCAAGATTCGTGATCTGTCACCCATGCGGGTATCCTACCAAGCTCCAACGCGGAGCACCAGTAGTTTCGCGCGCATTTTTTGCGGATTGTGTGTTTATTTTTAGGTCGATTGGGTTGCTTATGGGGTGTGACTAGGGGCGCACGAGCAGCTTGGCGGCTAGCTTTCGGGGTCGAAGTCTTTGGACCGGTGGTAGAGTGCTAGAAGCGGGTGAGGCCCGCCATGCCCCCGAACTCGTCGCGCAGGACGTCGGTGTTCTCGTTCTCGCCGAGCATGAAGTCGAGGCGGGCGCCGCGGGCGGCGGCGAGGTCCACGAGGACGTCGGTGAGGGGCCGCAGGCGGGTCTTCTGGCCGCAGAAGGGG
>DASZKL010000321.1:0-4783 GCA_035947015.1 Rubrobacteraceae bacterium | reverse complement strand
GCCTCCAATACCGCCGCCACCCTGCTGCTGCGCACGCCTGTAGAGCCAGATGTAGCCCCCGATAAGGAGCAGCGCAGGCCCGAAGGCGAAGAGGAGCGTCTGCCACAGGCTACCGCCCTCTTGTATAGGCTCGGCGGTTATCTGGACACCGTTGTCTATCAAGAACTGCTCCAGGGCGGGATCCGGTATCACGAAGGAAGGGAGCACGGTTGTGAAGGTCTTGGAGGTGCGAGGTTGGGTCGAGCCAGCCTCGGGGCTTTCCTGTCCTTTCGGTGGGTAGGTGACAGGCTTCTCGAAGCGGCCCTCGACGGAGTCCCCCCGGGTGTAGATAGCCTCGACGTTCCCCTCCCTGACCTGCTCCTTGAAGAAGGTGTATGGGATCTGGACGGGCGCTTCGGGGCCTGGGAAGAGGAGTCTGACCAGAAGGAAGTTCGCGAGCAGTATGAGCACGAACCACAGCCAGCTCCTTCTGGGCGGCATGGTGCTGCTCTGCCTCTCGGGGCCCGACGCGCGCCGCTGTTCATCGGGCCGGCCCCCGGAAGGAACGGGGTCTCTCTCGGTAGTGTTGGTGGTGTCTCGTGGCGTAATCATCTATTGACGCCCTCCGGCTCTCACCTCACCCTGCTGCTTCCCGTGCCCTGCATACCCCGCACCCTGAAGGCAAGTACGATCAGGGCGATCCCGAACAAGATCGCGTAGATGCCTACCAGCCACACCAGCGAGAGCAGCCCCACACCCGGCAGCACCGCCAGGATTATCCCGAAGATCACCGAGAGTGCGCCGCCCAGGATCAGGGCCCACTCACCCTCGATCTCGCGCCGCAGCGCGATGGCAGTGACGATCTCCGCGACGCCGGTGAAGATCGCCCAGATGGCTATGACGTACAGCAGAACGAGCGCGGTGATGCCTGGCCAGACGAACGTGACGAGACCGGCCAGGACGCCCAGCACGCCCTCTATGATCAAAACCCACCTGCTCCCTCCCGTCCCTCTGATGCCGGCCACCAGGGCGAAGACGCCGTCCACGAGCGCGTAGGCGCCGAAGACGAGCACGAGCGCTGCGAGGGTGATGCCCGGCATGAAGAGCGCGATAAGCCCGAAGAGCACCGCGAGCAGCCCGCGCAGCAGCAACGCCCACCAGTTCGCGGTGAGCGCGGACAACAACGATCCCGACCCCGAGTAGCTCACACCCATCTCCTTTCCGGTCTTCCCGTAGAGCGGGCGGCGCTCGTGAACGGGAGAACAGGAGCGTCGGCCCTCCAGCTATAAAGCCTCTTACCCCTTGTGCGCGGACAGTCAAACCACGCGAAGCCGGGCAGCAGGAGAAGGTCGTCCCAATGCGTCTTCGGCGGACATGTACTCCCTCTCTGTCCCCGCTATCTCGTAAGAGGTTGGAGGGCCGCCGCGTAGGTTGGCGCTCCCCTATCTCTCGGAGACCATCAGCTTGCTCAACTCGCGCAACCACAGGACCGAGCTGGCAACCGCGACGCACACGAGCCAGTCCGTGAGGCCCAGGCCCACGGTACCGAAGGCGGGTTGCATAAACGGTGCGTAGACGACCAGGATCTGCAGTGCGAGCGACAACACGAGCGCGCCCCGCAGCCACGGGTTGCGAAACAGCCGGTGGAACGCGCTACGCTCATCCGAGCGGGCGTTGGGGGCGTTGAAGAGCTGGAACAGGACCAGCGTGGTGAAGGCCATCGTCCGCGCGTAGGGCAGGTCACCGGAGCCTTCGATCAGACCGCCGGGCAGCCCATAGTCGAGCACGAGCAAGGTGCCTGTGGCCATGATGAGACCGACGAAGGCTATACCGGACCACATGCGGCCCGTGATCACGCGGGAGCCTTTGGGGCGAGGGGGACGATCCATCACCTCCGGGTCGGCGGGTTCGAGCCCCAGCGCCAGCGCGGGAGCACCGTCGGTGATCAGGTTGATCCACAGGATCTGGGTCGCGAGCAGCGGCAAGATGAGAGCCCCCTCGCCGCCTCCTGCGGTCAGGCCGATCACGCCCGCCAGAAGCACGCCCAGGAACACCGTCAGGACCTCGCCAACGTTCGACGAGAGCAGGAATCGCAAGAACTTCTGGATGTTCGCGAAGATCGAACGCCCCTCCTCGACCGCAGCCACGATCGAGGCGAAGTTGTCGTCGGTGAGGACCATGTCGGCGGCCTCCTTGGAGACGTCGGTGCCGGTGATGCCCATCGCCACTCCGATATCCGCCGACTTGAGGGCGGGGGCGTCGTTGACGCCGTCGCCGGTCATCGCGACGACATCGCCGTCTCTCTGCAAAGCGTCCACGATGCGGAGCTTGTGCTCGGGGTTGACCCGCGCGTACACCGAACACTCGCGCACCGTCTTCTCGAGCGCCTCGTCGTCGAGCCTCTCGAGCTCTGCTCCGGTGATCACCCCGTCGTCTTCGGAGATGTTCAGCTCGCGCGCTATGGCCGCCGCCGTCTGCGGATGGTCGCCCGTGATCATCACGGGGCGGATGCCGGCGCCCTTGGCCCGGGCCACCGCGTCCTTCGCCTCTTCGCGGGGAGGGTCGATCATGCCGACCACCCCCAGGAACACCAGATCCCACTCGACGCGGCCATCCACCTCCTTCTCCAGCGCATCGGGCGGCAACGAGCGGAAGGCGACGCCAAGGGTACGCAGCGCCTCGCCGGCGAGCTGTTCGCTCGCGACCCGGATCTCCTGACGGCGCTCGTCGGTCAGAGCGCGCGCCTCCCCACCGACGAGCTCGTGCGAACAGCGGGGTACCAGCACGTCGGGCGCGCCCTTGGTGAACACGATCAGGCGCTCCGGCTTCTCGGCGTCTTCGTGTACAGTGCTCATCATCTTGCGCTCGGACGAGAAAGGGATCTCCCCCACCCGCTCGAAGCGCGCGCCGAGCGCATCGGGAGAGAGCCCGGCCTTGCGAGCCGCCACGATCAGGGCGCCTTCTGTCGGATCTCCCTGCACGTCCCAGCGTCCTCCCCGCTCCTGCAAGGCCGCGTTGTTCGCCCTGTCGGCGGCGACCAAGGTACGCTCGCACTCCGTACGCAGCGTCGGCTCCTGCAGGGGCTGCCCTGCGCGGTGGAGCTCGCCCTCTGGCGTGTATCCGGTCCCTGTAATGTCGACGCGGCCGCTCGCCGTAACGACAGTGCGAACCGTCATCTCGTTCTTCGTGAGGGTGCCGGTCTTGTCTGAGGCGATAACCGTGGCCGAGCCCAGAGTTTCGACCGCCGGGAGCTTGCGCACGATGGAGTTGCGTTGTGCCATCCGCCGCACCCCGAGCGCCAGGGTCGTCGTTACGATCGCCGGCAAGCCCTCGG
This sequence comes from Rubrobacteraceae bacterium, assembly GCA_035947015.1. Lineage (GTDB taxonomy): Bacteria > Actinomycetota > Rubrobacteria > Rubrobacterales > Rubrobacteraceae > JALYGY01. Next base: position 1,470 of record DASZKL010000321.1, on the reverse strand, counting down.
GCACCGCCGCGACGGCCAGCGCCACGCCGAAGATGAGCACGTCGAGAAAGGCCCCGAAGTCGCGTATCTCCTCGACGAGCAGGGTCGTGACGACGACGACCACCGCGATGACGAGCACGATACCACCGAGCAGCTTGCCGACGCGGTCGAGCTCCTTCTGGAGCGGTGTCGTGACTTCCTCTGTCCGGCTGAGGAGCCCTGCGACCTTGCCTAGTTCGGTGTGCATCCCCGTGGCCGTCACCACGGCTTTGCCGCGCCCGTAGGTAGCCGCCGTGCCGCTGAAAACCATGTTGTGGCGATCCCCCAGCGCAGCTTCTTCCTCTACGGGCGCCACATCCTTGGAGACGGGCATGCTCTCGCCCGTGAGCGATGCTTCCATCGTCTGGAGCGCGGTCGAATCTACCAGGCGGGCGTCGGCCGGGATGGTATCCCCCTCCTCGATCAGGACGATGTCGCCCGGCACCAGCTCGGCCGCCGGGACGCTCCGTCGCTCGCCGTCGCGCAGCACGGTCGCCTCGTTAGCAGACATCGCCCGCAGAGCGGCCACCGCCCTCTCCGCTCTGGACTCCTGGACGTAGCCCAGAATACCGTTTAGCAGCACGATCGTGAAGATGGTCAGCCCCTCGTAAGGCAGCGGCGCGTCACGCTCGTAGACCCACAGCCCGATCGAGATCGCCGTGGCTACCAGCAGCAAGATGATCAGGACGTCTTGAAACTGCGCGAGGAAACGCCGCCAGGCGGGCACGGGTTTCTCGGTCTCGAGCTCGTTCGGACCGTACCGCTGCAGGCGCGCACCGGCCTCCCGGCCGCTCAGCCCGCGGCGCCGGTCGCTACCGAACTCGGCGACGACCTCCTCTGCGCTCATCCGGTACACGTCCGCCTGGTCTGTACTCACGGGCTTTGTCAGCCTGCCTCCGTCGCTGCCTACCATATCGGTCAGAGAATAGAGTCTACTATCCTACGTCCTTCTCGCTCCCGTCGAAGATTGTTTGTGCGCCGGGCCTCAACCATGATTATCTAGCCGATTTCCAGAGATTAGCCGTGAATTCATCGACAATTCATCACGACCTGCCAACGTTATGGGCCGAGCCCGACAGAACACCAGGGGGAATACTCAATGAACGGCACGGAGGACCTCGGCTTGATGCTACCTGTGACCGAACCGCCACCAGAAGAGGTTGCGGCTGATCTGGCCCAGCTCAGGGACGTGTTAGATAGGGACATCCCGGCAAAAGCGCTCGACCGCAACCTGCTGATTGCCACCTGGAACTTGCGCGCCTTCGGCGACCTGACCGAGAAGTGGCGATCCGGCGACGACGACTCACCCAAGCGGGACCTGCACGCCCTGCTGTGCATAGCCGAGATCGTCTCCAGGTTCGACGTGATAGCGCTCCAGGAGGTCAGGGACAACCTCAAGGCGCTGCGCCGCATGCTGCACGTGCTCGGGCCCCGCTGGGGGTTGAGCCTTAC
>DASZKL010000320.1:0-2889 GCA_035947015.1 Rubrobacteraceae bacterium | reverse complement strand
CCGACGACCACGACGCCACGCTGGCCGAGATGAGCGAGGAGCGTATCCGCAACCTCGTCGAGGTGTGGGCCGACCGCTACGAGGAGATCGGTTCTCTGGACTTCGTGGAGTACGTCTTTATCTTCGAGAACAAGGGTGAGGCGATCGGGGTGACGCTGCATCACCCGCACGGCCAGATCTACGGCTACCCCTTCGTCCCCCCGCGCCCGAAAAGGGAGCTCGAAGCTGCCGATGAGTATAGATCACAGAACGAGGGCCGCTGCCTGCACTGCGACCTCCTCTCAAACGAGCGCGAGGACGGTCGGCGTCTGATCTCCGAGGGCGAGCACTTCACAGCCTTTATCCCGTTCTACGGCCACTTTCCCTACGAGGTCCACCTCTACGCCCGCCGCTGCGTCCCCTCCATTGCGGATCTTCTCGCGGAAGAGAGGCGCGACATGGCCAGCGTCCTCAAGCGGCTGCTCGTAGGCTACGACCGACTCTTCGGCTTCTCCCTGCCATACATGATGGTCATGCATCAGGCCCCGACCGACGGCGCGGACTACGAAGGCGTCGCCCACTTCCACGTCGAGTTCTATCCCCCGAACCGCACCGCAGACAAACTCAAGTACCTGGCCGGCAGCGAGACGGGGGGTGGGGCGTTCATCGTGGACGCGCTGCCCGAGCAGACCGCGCAGACCCTGCGTCAGGCGGTCGAGGAACCAGCGTCGTGAAGCTGCTGGTCACGGGCGGGGCCGGCTACATCGGCAGCGTCGTCGCCAACCAGCTGCTCCAGGGGGGCCATGAAACGGTGGTCCTGGACAACCTCTCCAAGGGACACGAGAGAGCCATCCCTGAGGGGGCCCGGTTTGTCAGGGGCGACCTGCTCGACGCGGAAGAGACCCGCGATTCCTTGGCCGAGGGGTTCGACGGTGTACTCCACTTCGCCGCACTCTCACTCGTCGGAGAGTCCGTCGAGCAACCGGAGCGCTACTACCGTAACAACGTCTGCGGGACGCTCAACCTGCTGGAGGCCATGCCCGAGGCCGGCGTAAAATGGCTCGTCTTCTCCTCGACGGCGGCTGTCTACGGGGAGCCGGAGGAGGTGCCGATCCCGGAGACGGCCCCTACCTTGCCGACCACCCCGTATGGGGGCTCGAAGCTGGCCGTGGATCAGATGATCCGGGCCGTCGCCGAGGCCCGCGACCTCGCCGCGACGAGCCTGCGCTACTTCAACCTGGCGGGAGCGAGTGGACGTTACGGGGAGGATCACCACCCGGAGACACATCTCATACCGCTCGTTCTCCAGGCAGCGTCAGGAGCGCAGGGCTCGGTGAAGATCTTCGGCACCGACTACCCCACGCGCGACGGCACGGCGGTGCGCGACTACATCCACGTCGAGGATCTCGGCCGCGCACACCTGCTGGCACTGGAGGCGGCCGAGCCAGGCGAACACAGCGTCTACAACCTGGGCAACGGGGCGGGCTTCTCCGTTCGGGAGGTCATAGAAGCAGCCCACAGGGTGACGGGGCGCCCAATTGAGGCCATCGAGTCGCCCCGGCGCCCCGGGGATCCGGCCGTCCTCGTGGCCTCTAGCGATAAGATCCGGGGCGAGCTCGGCTGGAAACCCGAGAGACCCGAACTCGAAGTCATGATCTCCGACGCCTGGGAATGGCTACAGAGCCATCCTCGCGGATACGGGTGAGAGGCCTTCGTGCGGGAGATCGAGGAGAGGGCTGCCACGGCGTACACAGAGAGGTACGGTGATGAGCCGGAGCTCGTTGCGAGCGCCCCAGGTCGTATCAACCTGATCGGGGAGCACACCGACTACAACGGGGGTTTCGTCCTGCCGTGCGCCGTGGGCCGCCGGGTTGCCGTCGCCATGGGGCGTGGCGGTGACGAGCTCTACTCGACCAACTTCGACGAGTCGCGCCCGAGGGGTGGCGAGAAGGACTCGTCCTGGGCTGTCTACCCGCGCGGGGTCGCCTGGGCTATCGGCGAGGCGGGGGGCGAGCTAGGAGACTTCAGGGCGGCTTTCGCAGGGGACGTGCCGCTCGGGGCCGGCCTCTCTTCCTCGGCCGCCATAGAGGCGGCTACCGCCCTCGCCCTCGACAGGCTCTTCGCGTTTGGCATGGACAGGAAAGAGCTGGCCGTGCTCTGCCAGAGGGCGGAGAACGAGTTCGTCGGGGTCCAGAGCGGGATCATGGACCAGTACGCCTCGCTGCTCTGCGAGGAAGGCTCCGCTCTGCTGGTGGACTGCCGCTCGCTGGAGGCAGAGAAGGTCCCCCTCGACCTGCAGAAGGCCAGCCTTACCCTCCTGGTCTGCGATACCAGGGTCGAGCGGGGCCTGGCCGACACCGGTTACAACGACCGCCGCGCGACCTGCGAGCGCGCCGCCCTGGCCCTGGGCGTCGAGCAGCTGCGGGACGTCCGCGAGGGGGATCTGAGCCGACTCTCGGGAGATGAGCTCAAGCGCGCCCGACACATCGTCTCGGAGAACGCCAGGGTGCTGGAGGCGGTCGCGGCGCTTCGTGCGGAAGATTTCCGCGAGCTCGGGCGCCTGATGTACGCATCCCACGCCTCCATGCGCGACGACTTCGAGATCTCGACCGCAGAGCTGGACGCCTTCGTTGAGCTCGCGCAAGAATCCGGGGCACCTGGAGCCCGGCTCACGGGCGCCGGTTTCGGCGGCTGCGCGATCGCCCTCGTAAGTGAAAGTGAGACCGACGGCTTTACCCAAGAGATCCTTCGGGTGTTCGCGGAGCGGGGCTTCGAGGAGCCCAAGTTCTACGAGTTCCTGCCGGAGACCGGGGCGGAGGTAATCAGTTGACCAACCAGCTCGAGGAGGTCCATGACCAAGATAGCGTTTATCGGCGCCGGTAGCGTCGAGTTCACCAAGCACCTGCTGAC
>DASZKL010000319.1:0-3475 GCA_035947015.1 Rubrobacteraceae bacterium | reverse complement strand
ATAGCCATTGACCTGTTCGAGCACGGGGCCAAACCCGCCCTGTCGGTCCGCGGTCAGGTTAATGTCATACCACGAGATGTGCTAGGCGTCGCCATCCTGACTATCGCCATCCCGCTCGAGAAGTTGCCTACCCGCCTGGCGGACGCGCTTGCCTTCCCGGTCGTGCGGCTGGCTCTCGGGAACCTCGACCGGGTTGATCTACAGAAAGCTCCGGAGGGGCCGTTCGGTCAGATAGAGCGACGGGGGAGACTACCCCTGATCGATGTGGGCACGATCGCGCTGATCAGGAAGGGTGCGATAGAGGTGCGTCCGGGGATCGAGCGGTTCGACGGGCAGGGCGTGGTCTTCATCGACGGAGTCCGGAAGCGGTATGACGCCGTGGTTCTGGCCACGGGATACCGACCTACGGTTGACGCTTTTCTAGAGGGAGCATCCCTCCTCAGCGACGAACACAGCAACCCAAGCCAAAGCGGGCGAGAGGTCGCCCCCGGGCTGTTCTTCTGTGGCTTCCACGTCTCCCCTACAGGCATGCTGCGCGAGATCGCGATCGAGGCCAAGCGCATAGCCTGGGAGATAGATCGCGAACGCGCTGGTGTCAGGTCTCCATGACAAGAGGACATCACCTCCTTCACCTCTTGGTGGCCGTCCTGGATCCACCGTACGAACTTTCACTCGCCAGCTCGATCCGGAGGTTGACACTGGAAATCGTCGCCCACCACACCGGCAGCGCCGAGTAATCTTGGGCCGCTAGAGTGGGATCCGCGCCTACTGCGGCCGGCGGGCGAGGATGAGATGGGTGTCTCGGTCGGGTATGGGCAGCACTTCGACTTCCTGGAAGCCCGCTTCGCCGAGCCACCCTCTGTAATCCTCTTCGGTGTAGGTGTTGCCAGACTCCGTATTGACGAGCATGTTCACGGCGAAGAGCGCGGCCCCCTTGCTCCGTCCCCTGATGAAGTCCCTTATGGCGATAAGTCCGCCGGGGGACAGAGCACCTGACACTCGGTTCATGAGGGCGAGGTTCTCCTCTGGGCCGTATATGTGCGAGACGCTGCCCAGATACGCCGCGTCGAACTGACCCTCGGGCAAGCCTTCGTTGAAGTCTCCACCCACGGCGGAGATCCCCGCCGCGCTCAAGCGCTCCTTCATCAGCTCGACCACCTCTGGGAGGTCGAAGGCCGTTACCCTTGCCCCGCCTTCCACGAAGGCTTCGGCGTAAGTGCCGGGACCGCCGCCGACGTCGAGGATGTGGGGATTCTCGGGCAATCGCGGGAGCAGAAGAGCCGCGACCGCCCGGGCGCCGGGTATGGCCAGGCGGCGCATCGAGTAGATAAAGGTCTCCATGCCTTCGGCTTCCTTCTCTGGATCGTCCTCGACGGGAGAGCCTGTTCTCAGAATCTCGGGCATCCGGCCCCACTTCCGGATCAACTCGAAGCGGTGTACGACCAACCCACCTGCATAGTCCGGATGGCCTCGGTCCAAAAGGGGTCCTCTGTGCTCTTCGAGTAACCGGAACCCATCCCCATCCTCCGCGACAACCCCCATCTCGGCGAGCGCCGAGAGCATGGCGCGAACGGCCCGCGAGCTCAACCCCAGCCGGCTCGCCACTTCGTGGGCTGAACGGCTTCCATCCGCGATAGATTCCAGGATGCGCTCCTGCTTCGCGCAGCCCAGGACTACCGCCTCCTGCCAGCCTAACTCAGCGTAATCCATTGTCTCCAGCAGGCCTCCTCGCGGTTTGCTCCCGCTGACGCTTTGGTGGTAGCTTGCGTCGACGCGTGGGATCGTGCCTGAAGTCCGTGCCTGCAGACGAACCCGCTCAGCGGGTAGCTGCGACCACGCTGGCGAGATCGTCCAGCTGGTCGAGGGTCTCGCCTTCGGGTAGAGTCGGCAGGCTGAGCAGGACTCGCTCCACACCTAGCCGCGCGTATGCTTCCAGATCTTCGGGTTCGCTGGATGCGTTGAACACAGTCACGGGCACATCCCTTCCGGCGACCTCTCGCAGCTCGCCCATCATCGGCTCCACCTTGCCCGGCGGAAGCCCGTTCGCAAGCCAGGCGTCGCCGAGCCGGGCGATCCTCTCGAAGCTCTTGCTCCCCCCGCCGACGTAGATCGGTGGGTACGGCTTCTGCACCGGCTTGGGCCAGCAACCGATCGGATCGAAGTCCACATACTGGCCGTGGAACTCGGCCTCGTCGTTGGTCCAGATCTCTATCATCGCCTGGATGCGCTCGTCGGCCAGCTTGCCGCGGGTGCGGGGGTCGGTGCCGTGGTTCTCCATCTCCTCGCGGTTCCAGCCCACGCCTACGCCGAAGATCATGCACCCCCCGGAGACGAGGTCGAGGCTCGCGACCTCCTTGGCCGTGATGATCGGGTCTCGCTCGACCACCAGAGCTACCCCCGTGCCGAGCAAGAGGCGTTGGGTTACAGCCGCCGCCGCGGTGAGCGTGATGAAGGGGTCTACGGTCCGGTAGTACCTTCGCGGAAGCTCTCCACCCCTGGGCCAGGGAGACTTCCGGCTGAGAGGGATGTGGGTGTGCTCTGCGATAAACAGAGAGTCGAAGCTGCGCTCTTCGATCGCCCGGGCTAGGGGCCCGGGCGCGATCCCTTCGTCGGTTACGAACGTCGAGATGCCGAACTTCATCGCTCTATTGAACCATACCGAGAAGGCATATTTGGCGAGCTTGAGGCGGGAGACGCTTCTGTAAAGAATCGGGTGGGCTTCGAGATCCGCTGTTTCCGGGCGGATGCCAACCTTCTCGCGTGTTCTATAGTTAAGCATGACAGCTCGAGGGCGACGAGCCATCAGCGTGTAGCTCTTGGCCGCGCGAGACGGGAGGTTTTCGTGGAGTACCGGCGATTGGGCGGAAGTGGCGTAAAGGTAAGCGAGATCTCTTTGGGGAGCTGGCTGACCTACGGTGGGAGCGTAGCCGAGGAGCAGGCCCGAGCGTGCATCTATAGAGCCTACGAGCTCGGGATCAACTTCTTCGACACCGCAAACGTCTATATGCAGGGGGCGGCCGAGGAGATCGTGGGCAGGGGGCTAGAGGGCTTCGCGCGCGACTCCTACTTCCTCGCGACGAAGGTGTACTTCCCGATGGGGGAGGGGCCAAACGACCGCGGTCTCTCGCGCAAGCACGTAACCGAGCAGTGCCACGCCTCACTGAGGCGACTCGGGGTCGACTACCTTGACCTCTACCAGTGCCACCGCTACGACGAAGATACCCCGCTCGAGGAGACCCTGCGGGCCCTCGACGACCTGGTGCGGCAGGGAAAGGTGCTCTACGTGGGCGTGTCGGAGTGGACGGCGGATCAGATAGCCGACGCCCTGCGCCTTGCTGGGGAGATGAACCTCGACAGGATCGTCTCCAACCAGCCCCGCTACAACATGATCCAGCGCCAGATCGAAGCCGAGGTCATCCCGCTCTGCGAGCGCGAAGGCGTGGGCCAGGTGGTCTTCTCCCCGCTCGCCCAGGGC
>DASZKL010000318.1:0-7570 GCA_035947015.1 Rubrobacteraceae bacterium | reverse complement strand
TTCATCAGCAGCTTGCAGAAACTCGGAATCCTTCGGATTGGAACCGATAAAGAATTTCGGGTTGCCAATGGCTTCACCGTAAACGCCCCACGGGCCAATTGTGGGCTTGCGACCGCTCTCGGCAGCCGCCCATCTTGTCCTTGTCCTGCCCGTGTAACGCGCTACTCCCACGATAGAAGTATACCCTCTCTCGCTTGTAAGCGCTTGTGCTTTTGGTTCAAGTATCTCCCTTTTGGTTCAAACCGGCCTTTAGGTTCAAGACCCCTTCGAGGGGAGTTGAACCAAATCTCCAGTTTGAATCAAGACCGTGCGCTTTGAACCAAAAGTGCCGCTGGTATATAATGTAACAAGCGACAAGGAGCCTGGCGATGGACGCACAGCGGCGCGCGCATACTGGAACGGCTCAACACCCTTGACACGGGTCTCACAGAAGACGACCGTAGATTCGAGCGTCAAGCCGCAATCGAGAGGGTGATAGAAACCGAGCGGGAGCTTAGGTGGGGACGCCTCTCGGTCGGTATTGCGGGGGGCAGATTCGGTAGGTCGGTTTACCCTCGCCAAAAGTCTGCAATCTAACCCAGAAGTTTCAGTGAGAACCTAAGAGGACGCTTCCTGCTGCCGCCTCTTAGTCCATTACACCTTAGCAGCACTGGGCCTCGCACATAGAGTCAGGTTTCGGGGGTTCTCTTTGTGCAATAGGGAATCCTGCGCAAAGAGTCGGTTAGGCTGAGGGGTGGGCTTGACTACCTCACGCGCGAAGGCTCCCGCCCGGTTGGCGTACCTCTCTGCGACCAGAGCATATACCCTAGCGCCACCCATAGCACTCCAAACAATGCGAGGCTCCCATAAAATACTTTGCTGTTCAGGTAGAACGCGATAGGCGGCACCACGATGAGCCCCAACCCGCACCAGGTCGGCAACACCCTCGCTTGCAGGGTGGCGGCTCCGTAGAGCACCAACCCAACCAATACTATCAAGCTCCCTACCGGGGCCACGAGCCATAGAACTTCGAAATCCATCAGCAGAAGTACCGCTGCCAGAGCCTGGGCCAAAAGTCCTACGGTCGTCGTGTAGAAACCCACCGGCCCTATGCTTCCGTAGTTGACTCCTTGCTGGGCATGAAGCCCCACCAATCCGGCCAGCGTGAGCAGTGCAGCCAGAAGCAACAGCACGTCCGCGAAGGAACCACCGGCGGCTTCAAAGGTCACCCGATAGAGAAGGCTCCACACCACCCAAAATACCCCGCCGAGTATGGCCGCTAGTCCGCTCCACCGGATAAGGTCTGAAGTCGACAATGGTTCCCTCCCCCGTTTCGGATTCAGCGGCGTCTTACGAAGACTCTCCCTGCTGCGTCTTGGCCTACCTTGCTCGGGCGGCTTTCTTCGCTACGGCCACCTGTGTTAGGGGACATCTTCGCGGCACGGGCCTTCTAGGACTCCTCTTCTTCCAGGAGCTGCTCGTAGTCTGAGGCGGAGAGGAGTTCGCCCTCATCAGAGACGCGGAGCTTGACGATCCAGCCGTCCCCGTAGGGGTCTTCGTTGATCTTCTCGGGGCTGTCGTCGAGGGCCTCGTTGACCTCGACGACCTCGCCGCCCACCGGCGTGTAGAGGTCGGAGACGGCCTTGACGGACTCGACGGTGCCGAAGGAGTCTCCGGCGTCGAAGGTATCGCCCTGCTCCGGCAGTTCGATGTAGACGATGTCGCCGAGCTCCTCCTGGGCGTAGTCGGTTATGCCGATGGTAGCGGTGTCGTCCTCTGTGCGGACCCACTCGTGGCTCCTGGTGTACTGAAGATCCTCCGGTACGTTCAAGTTCGCTCCTCCCCTACTTCTTCTCGCGCTTGTAGAACGGCAGCTCTACGGTGTGGGCCTCGACGGGCCGCTCCCGGATCACCACCTCGAACTTATCTTCCACCCCTGGAGAGACGAGTGCAAGTCCTATCGCCTTGTTCAGCGTCGGAGAGAGGGTTCCGCTCGTAACGCGCCCCACGGTCTCGTCCTCCACCTTCACGGGGTGATCGTGGCGCGCGATGCCCTTCCCCTCCACCTCGAAGCCGACGAGCTTCTTTCGCAGGCCCTCTTCCTTTTCCTTTCGCAACGCGTCCTGGCCGATGAACTCCTGCTCCTTGTCCAGGTGGACGGCGAAGCCGATACCGGCCTCAAGCGGCGTCGTCTCCGGGTCGAGCTCGTTGCCGTAGAGGCACATCCCGGCCTCGAGCCTTAGAGTGTCACGCGCCCCCAAGCCCGCGGGCGTCGCGCCGGCATCGAGGAGCTCGCGCCAGACGCGCGGGGCGTCGCCGGACGGCAAGTAGAGCTCGAAGCCATCCTCGCCCGTGTAGCCGGTGCGGGAGATGATGGTCTGCACGCCGGCGACCTCTCCCTCGGCGAACCGGAAGGGCTTGAGGCTCGAGAGGTCCGTCCCGGTGAGGTTCTGCAGGAAATCTGGGGCCTCGGGGCCTTGCAGGGCGAGGAGGGCCCATTCTTCGGTCTCGTCGGAGATCTCGACGTCGAGATCCTCGGTATTATCGCGGAAGTGGTCGAGGTCCTTCTCGCGGTTGGAGGCATTGACGACTATCAGGAAGTCGTCGGGGCGCCTGTAGACGATCACGTCGTCCACCGTCCCTCCGTCCTCGTAGCAGACCGCCGAGTAGCCGGCCTGTCCCTCGTCCAGACGCGACACGTCTCGGGTCACGAGCCGCTGGACTGCCTCCTCGGCGTCGGGGCCGCGGAAGAACGCCTCACCCATGTGCGATACGTCGAAGAGCCCGGCCCGGTTACGGACTGCCTGGTGCTCGGCCTTTATCCCCTCGTACTGCACGGGCATCTCCCAGCCCGCGAAGCCTACGAGGCGGGCTCCCAGGGCCTTGTGCTCGTCGTAGAGAGGGGTGCGCCGGAGTTCTCCTTCGGCCATCTCTACCACCTGGCTTTCAGTTGCCTGGCGGCGCGGGTCTCGTCGAGACGCCGGGTGGTGGCGTGCGTCGGGGCCTCTTCGAGCTCCTCGGCCTCGCTCTCGGCGAGCTCGAGCATCGCGCCGACGAAGTCGTCGAGGGTCTCCTTGGACTCGGTCTCGGTAGGCTCTATGAGCATCGCCTCCTTGACGACGAGGGGGAAGTAGATCGTTGGCGGGTGGAAGCCGTGGTCTATGAGGCCCTTCGCGATGTCGAGGGCCTTCTTGCCCTTGGGCGGCTGTACCACGACCTCGTGCTTGCACAGCTCGTCGTAGGGGATGCGGTAGGTGCCCTTAAGCCTTGCCCTCACGTAGTTGGCGTTAAGCACGGCCATGTCGGAGACGTCCTTCAGCTCGGGCCCGTGCATCTTGATGTAGGTCCATGCGCGCAGGATCTGCCCGAAGTTGCCGTGGAAGGCGGCCATCCGCCCTATGCTCTTCTCGGGACGGACGAGGGTGAAGAGGTCATCGTCCTGCTCCACTACGGGATCCGGCCTGAACTCGGCGAGGTCTTCGGAGCAGGCGATTGCGCCCGAGCCGGGTCCGCCGCCGCCGTGGGGGGTGGAGAACGTCTTGTGCAGGTTGAAGTGCATGATGTCCACGCCGGCGTCGGCTGCGCGCATCCTGCCCATGTTGGCATTCATGTTCGCGCCGTCCATGTAGAGGAAGGCGCCAGCCTCGTGCAGGACCTCCGAGATCTCCTTTATGTTCCGCTCGTAGACGCCGCAGGTGTTGGGGTTGGTGATCATGAGCGCCGCCGTCGTCTCGTCCACCATCTCTCTGAGCTCATCTACCTCCACGCAACCGTGCTCGTCGAGTCCGACCTCGACCGCCTTGAAGTTCGCCATCGAGGCCGTCGCCGGGTTCGTCCCGTGGGCGGTCTCTGGGACGATGACGGTGGTGCGTCCCTCGTCACCGGCGTCCTCGAAGTACTTCTTGATCATGAGCACGCTCGTCAGCTCGCCCTGCGCCCCCGCCATCGGCTGTAGCGAGACCGCAGGGAGGCCGGAGAGCTCCTGTAGAAATCCCTGCAGCTCGTGCATGACGCGCAGGGCGCCCTGGGCCTGATCTTCGGACTGCAACGGATGGAGCCCGGCGAAGCCGGGGACCGCTGCGGCCTGCTCGTTGACACGCGGGTTGTGCTTCATCGTGCAGGAGCCCAGAGGATAGAAGTTCGTGTCTATGCCCCACTGGTTACGCGAGAGGTTGGTGTAGTGACGGATCACGGTCGGCTCGTCGACCTCGGCGAGCTTCGGTTTCTCCTTTCGCCGCGCCTTCTTCGGCAGGACCTCATCGAGGTTCGTCTCCTCCACGTCGAGCTTCGGGAGGGTGTAGCCCCTGCGTCCCTCGCGGCCTCTGTCCCGGATCAGGTTACCCAGCATTCGAGACCACCTCCACGAATGTGTCGAGCTCTCTCTTGGTCCGCTTCTCGGTCACCGCGACGAGCATGGCCCCCTCGCCGAGGTCAAGGCCGCCGACGATCCCGTCCTCCAGGAGCGCCTCGTTGGCCTTTGTCACATCGGGCAGCTCGACGGCGAACTCCCAGAGGAACGGCGCTTCGGGATAGCGGAGATCGCAGCCCGCCTCGCCCAGCCTGTCAGCTAGGTAGTGCGCCTTGGAGGCGGAGAGCTCGGCGACCTCACGCAACCCCTCCGGTCCGAGGAGGGCGGCGTAGACGGTAGCGGCCAGAGCGGTGAGTGCCTGGTTGGTGCAGATGTTCGAGTTGGCCTTCGCGCGCCGGATGTCCTGCTCGCGGCCCCTGAGGGTTAGGACGTAGGCTAGCTTGCCGTCCTTATCCACCGTCTCTCCGGCGATACGCCCGGGGAGCTGCCTCACGAACTTCTCGTGGGTCGCCATGTACCCTGCGTAGGGACCGCCGAAGAGCAGCGGCATCCCCAGCGGCTGGGCCTCCCCCACCGCGACGTCCGCCCCGAGATTGCCGGGACTCTCCAGGACGGAGAGCGAGATCGGGTCACAGACCGCCACAGCCAGAGCGTCCACCCCGTGCGCCGCCTCGGAAGCGGCCTCGATGTCCTCCACGATCCCGAAGTAGTTCGGGTTCTGGACGAAGACGCCGGAGGCGTCGTCCGGCACCTCGGAGAAGTCCGTCGTGCCGCCCTCGAACGGGAGCTCGACGACCTCGACCCCGTAGGTCTCCACGACCTCGCGGTAGCGCGGGTTGAGGCCGGCGGAGACCGCGACCTTCGGGTTGCGTTTGGTCAGGCGGGCCGTCATCAGGGCGGCCTCGGCGACGGCGCTCGATCCGTCGTAGACCGAGGCGTTCGAGACCTCGAGGCCGGTGAGCTCGGAGATCACCGACTGAAACTCGAAGACTACCTGGAGGTGTCCCTGGCTTACCTCCGGCTGGTAGGGCGTGTAGGAGGTCAGGTACTCGCCGCGCCCTATCATGGAGCTTATGGCGGAGGGTATGATCCGGTCGTAGGCTCCGGCGCCGAGGAAGATCGGGAGCCCCGCCGCGTTCTCCTTCGCCAGCTCGCTGACGTCGGCGAGGGCCTCGTGCTCCGAGAGTGGCGGCGGCAGGTCCAACCCTTCTTCCAGCTTCGGCGAGACGTCGGCGAAGAGGTCGTCAAGAGTATCGACCCCGATGGCCTCGAGCATCTCCTTTACGTCGGCCTCGGTGTGCGGTGTGAATCGCGCCACGCGGCTGCACCCCCTCTTCTCGGGTTGGACGTCGATGCGGTTTTACGTCCTGTCCCCGAACCTGAGAGTGTTACCTACCGCGCACAACTCCGCGCCGTCTTCTGGCTCAGGGGGACGGAACTTATATGTTATATCTATCTTAACCTGTCTTTCCTCTCCGCCGCTAATGGTAATTCGCTCCACGAGGAGCTTGACCAGATCGCGGCGCTTCAAGAACGCCTCTTCTGTGTCCGCTTCGAGCGCCTCGAGGCCGTCGCGCAAAGACGCCAGCCAGAGTGCGGCATCTTGCGCCGCTATGTAGTCCTGGCGTCTGTGGGCGATGTCTGCCTCGACTGATTGCATGAGGAGCTTCAGGTTAGCGATGCGATTCTTTGCGTCGGCTATGTGGACCTCGAGCTCATCTTCATCGAGGTCGCCCTGTGCGTAGAGCTTCACATACTTGCTCTTCTCCGCTTGGGTTTGTGCCAGGCGCTTCGCCAGCGACTCGCGCCGCTCTTCGAGGCCGTCGCTATGTGCCCGCTCGAGCATCTGCTTCTTCGCACGCTCGAGCGCATCACCAGGGTCTTCGATGAAGGTCTTTATGTCGTCCCACACGAGAGCTTCGAGCTCCGCTGCGTTTACCGGCGGACAGTCAAGGTGAAGCCATCCGCGCTTGTGGCGCTCGCGCCACTTCGTGCAGGCGTAGCGGACATAGAGGTATGGATCTTTGGAGTGGCTCTTGACGCGGCCGGGAAAGCCGGTGTAGTTCACGTCGCAACAGCCGCACTTGATGAGCCCACGCAGCAGGTACTTGTTCTTTGGCCGCCCGCCACTGTAGAGCTTGTTCTCCGCGAGTCGCGCTCTGGCGGCCCGTGCGATTTCCTCCGGGACGATGGCCGGCACTTTACGGTTTAGCTGCCCGCCCTTTGTGTTGACGGCGTGGAGGCCGGTGTAAGCCGACTGGTGGATGAAGTTACGGATAGAGGCGTGGCCCCAGGTGTCGCCGGGCTTGCGTGGCTTGCCACGGTACTTGCGTCCCGGCGCCGGGATGCCTTCGGCGTTGAGGCGTGCGGCCTCACTGTAGAGCGTGCCGCCGGCGGCTATGTTCGTGAATATCTCCCGGACTCTCGCGGCCTCTTCCTCGACTACGACGAACTCGCCCGTCTCCGTTATGTCGTATCCGTAGGGGATCATCCCGAAGCGTTTGCCGTCTTTGAGCGAACGGCGCACTCCCTCCCGCACACGCTCGGCAATGGTCTCACGCTCGAACTCCGCAAAGCTGGCGAGCATCTGGAAGATGAGCCGTCCCGCAGGCGTCGAAGTGTCTATGGGCTCGGTCGCGGAGCGCATGGCAACCCCTGCCTCCTCGAGCCGGTCGTGAGCGTCCACAACCACGACGAGCTTGCGCCCAATCCTGTACAGCTTGTAGAAAAGCACCGTGTCGATGTTGCCCCTCTTGGCCTCCTCAAGCATCTCGAAGCCCGCTGGACGTTCAGGCACCGGAACCGTGCCGGAGATGGCTACGTCCTTGTACACACCAGCGACTTCAAAGCCGTAGAGATTGCAGTAGTCCGTGAGGAACGCTTCCTGCGTCCCGATGGACTCCCGGCGAGCCTGCTCCTCGCCGCTAACACGCATGTACAGTGCGACTTTTCCGGTGCTTCCGTTATGGCCGTTGGTGCTAGGCACGATTACCCCCTCTCCGGCCTTGTGCGGCGCCGTCCGAGGAAGTCTTTAAGGTCGCTCTCTGTTATGCGGTACTCGTTAGCGAACTTGTATGCGTTGAGGTCCTCGTCCTTTATCCAGCGGTAAACCGTTCGCCTGGAGACCTTCAGCGTCTCCGCCACTTCTCGCAGCGTCAGGTACCGCTCGTCCACCTTGAGCATCTTACACGCCTCCTGGGTCGGATAACTCATGAACAGAGTATACCAAAGTTTGACAGAGTATGACAAAGTTGCTATACTTTACCCACCAACGAAAAGAGC
>DASZKL010000317.1:0-3834 GCA_035947015.1 Rubrobacteraceae bacterium | reverse complement strand
CGGCGGCCTCGTAGACATCAGGTTCCTCGTCGCGCAGCCAGAGTATCTTGGGCGCCACGTGGGAGGAGTCGAGGTTCAGCCCGGTGACGTCGAAGATCCGCGCCTTCGCGATCCGCTGGCCGAGCGCCCGGCTCTGGGCTTCGGCCCGCCGGTCCATCCAGATGATCGCCGGCCGCAGGTGACGGCCTCGCGGGTCTACGGGGACCACGCCGTCGACCTGGCTGGCCAGGCCGAGCGCTCCGACGCCGCTGGCCGCCACCCCGCCGCGACTAAGCAGCGCCGATATGACGTCTGAGAGAGCTCGAAACCAATCGTCCGGGTTCTGTTCCGCCCATCCGGGGTGCGGAAACGAAAGGTCGTAAGGGGCGGAGGCCTCCGCGATGATATCCCCGTCGCCGTCGATTAGGACACCCTTGAGGCTCTGAGAACCCACGTCGCACCCGATCACGTGTGCCATAGTGCTGATCCTTAACTTCTTCAGAGGGCCGGTAGACCCACTACTGTATCATCTCCCCGACCTTCATCGTGCCGCGCTGGACGAGCTCAATCTTGTAGCCGTCTGGGTCCTCGATAAAGGAGATCCTGTAGTCGTTCCCATCAGCGGTGAGCGTCTTGGGCTCGAGCGTGACGTTCACCCCCTGCTCCTTGAGCCGCGAGACCGTCTCTTCAAGGTCGTCGACGACGAAGGCGACGTGGGCGTAGCCGTCGCCCTTGTCGTAGGGCTCGGTGCGGTCGTGGTTGTGGGTGAGCTCGAGCATGGGCTCGGCCGGGTCCTCCTCGAACGCGAAGAAGTGGTTGGTGGCCGAGCCGAGGTCCATCTCCCCGATCTTCTTCATCCCCAGCTTGTTGACGTAGAAGTGCTCGCTCCTTTCGGGATCGAGTATACGGTAGCAGGTATGTATGTGCTTTGTGGCCATGTGTTCTCTCCTCGAGTTGCGTTCCAAAAAAGCCTACGGTGTTCGTGGGGCGCCGCGCCGACGTATGAGCGCGGCGCCCCGCGTACGCTGGGTCAGGCTCCGTGGTGGCAGTGGCCGTTGCCCTCGGGGGGCGGCACGTCGAGCGCCGGGTTCCTGTCGAAGAAGCCCACGGGCTCGAGCTTGAAGCCGGCGTGCTGCACCGGCATGACCGGCCAGTCCTCGAGACGCACCACGTGGTGGGCGCCGAGGGTGTACCAGACGACGACGTCCTCGCCCTCGAGTGTGCGGTCGTTCTCCACGTAAGACGGCAGCCCGTCTCCGGGGTTCTGGTTGGGGTAGGCCCCGGCCGCGTGGCGCTCGTCCGGCGCGAACCGGGTCGCCCAGAAGTGCTTCGTGGCGAAGCCGGCCCGCTTAGCCACGGCGCTGTCGGGCTGGAAGAACGGCAGGATGTTGGCCTGCGGGATCAGGCGGTAGGCGCAGGGCTCGCCGACCTTATTCGTTGTCTCCGTACTCTCTATGCGCCAGTGGCGGGCCGACATGGAGTCGGTGGTGTGTTGGGTCTCCGACTCGCGCTCGATCAAAGTCGACTTCGAGAAGAAGGCGTTGCCGTGCGGGTTCTCGTCGCCCGGCGGCACCGCCTCGGTGTGCACCTCGTAGATCCTGTTGTTCCGGCCGTCGACGTCAAGGTCGAGCCGGAAGTTCATGAAGTGCTGGTGGATCGGGCCGTAGAGTCCCTCGCGGTTGAGGAGCTGGCCGTGCTTGGGTTTCACGTCTGGCCCGACCGCGCCGGTGGAGACGATGCCGGTGAGCCTGCCGTCGAACTCTATGGTGCCGTCCTGGTAGAGGTTCCAGTAGAAGCCGTACTCGTAGTTCGCGACGGTGGCGATGAACGAGATGACTAGGCGCCTAGAGCGCCGCACCTCCGCCGTGTTGGCCCGCATGTCGTAGTGCTTCCAGCCGAGGCCGGCGTCCTCCTCGTGCAGGCAGACGGCGTTCTTTATGACCACCGGGTCGCCGGCGCCGTTCACCATCACCGCGTCGAAGTACCGGATCTCGCCGAGGCAGTCGCAGCCGAGCTCGAGCGAATTGGCGAGGGCCCCGACGTTGTACTCGCCGGCATCGAAAGCGTTCTTGCGCCACTGGCCTGGCCGCGGGTCGCCATAGGGGACGACCATCTCGGAGAGAGAGGCGCGGTAGAGGACGGGCCTCGTCCGCCCGCCGTCCTCGTAGCCGACCGTGTAGAGTACGAGCCCCTCGCGCGGGGTAAAGCCTAGGCGGAAGCTCCACTTCTGCCACCGGATCTCGTGCCCGTTTATCTCGACGCTCGGGCCCTCGGGCTGCGTGATCTCGAGCGGCTTGAGCCCGCCACGCATGGGGGTGCCGTTCGGGACGTAGGCGCCCGACTCCTGCGGGATCGGCACGACGCCGTGGTCCTCAACCCGCACGACCTCCCTCGTGTTGAGGTCCACTACGGTCACGAGGTTGTCCACGGGGTGGGCGTAGGCGTTGTGATCACCCTCGACGTAGACCCAGGTGAGCGCGCGGGAGAGGCGCCGCCCTTCCTCGTCGCCGTAGCTTCCCGCCGACCACGGGTCGACGAGCACGCGGTCCATGTCCTCGACGCCGCGCTTGCGCAGGGCCTCCTGGAACTCTGGGCTCTCCTTGCACGCCGCCTCGCACTCGTCGAACTCCTCGAGCACTATAGGCGGTTGGATGTCGGGGACGTGGGTCCACGAGGCGACCGTACCCCGGGAGAGCGAGACCACCGCCTCGTAGGTCGCCCCCTCGTTTCCGTCGAGGATCACCGCGAAGGCCTCGCGCTCGAACCCGTCGCCCGCCTTGAAGGCGAGCACCTTTTCCTTCGGCGGTTCGTTCAAGGTGAGCCCGGCGAAGCGGTGCTTCGGCCCGAGCCCGCGTTCCTCGCGCACGATGCGCACGGCGGCCTGTACCTCCTCGAACGTCAGCGGCGCCAGGGGATGGTCGGCCACCGCGGCCGGTCTCTCGGTCATAGTCATGAGTTGCTCCTCCTTTCCGATCTCGGTCCTCCGACCGAACACATGTAGTTTATTACGACCTCAAGGGGTTCCCCGCATGGTCTCCGCGGCCGTCGCCGTCGAGATCGACATCGGGCCGCTCTGCGGTGTCCTCGTAGATGATCCGGCCGATGATCGCATACTGGTCGGGGCACCTAGCGCGCAGGTAGAGCGTGATCCCGCCGAGGAAGACGCCCACCACGATCCACGGTATCAGCTTGAAGAGCAGTGTCTCGGCCGCGTCTCCGGCGGTGCCCGGCGGCCATGCCTATGCCCCCAATCAGCGGCGCCAGGAAGGTCCTGAACCAGTGGCGTGCGTCGGGGTGCTTGCAGGCGAAGTAGCCGATGACCGCGAAGGAGCACAGAGTCTGCACGACGAGGGTCGCGAAAGTCCCCAGAATCGCCTTCAATACGTAGAGGCCGAGGTACGGGTCCTGGCAGGTCGAGCGGGAACTCTTCGAGGTGCGAAATCTCTCCTGAAGGAGGCCGGTTTGTCCGAGATAAAGATAACTTGGGAAGACTTCGAGAAGGTGGACGTGCGCGTCGGCAGGGTCGTCGCGGCCGAGCCGTTTCCGGAGGCTCGTAAGCCCTCGATAAAATTAACTATTGACTTCGGGCCTGAGGTAGGCGAGAAGAGGACCAGCACCCAGCTCACCGCCCACTACGATGAAGAGGGTCTCGTCGGCAGGCAGGTGGTCGCGGTGGTGAACTTTCCGCCCAAGAGGATCGCGGGCTTCAAGAGCGAGGTGCTCGTCCTCGGGGTGCCGGACGAGGCCGGCGAGGTCGTCCTCCTCTCCCCCGACCGCGAGGTCCCGCCGGGCGGGCGGATGTTCTGAGGCTCGAGCGCCTCGCCTCCAATTCGCCGAAACCTGGACATCGGGGGA
>DASZKL010000316.1:0-2022 GCA_035947015.1 Rubrobacteraceae bacterium | reverse complement strand
GGCTGGTCAGGAACGTGGACCAGATCTTCGTGATCGAGAGCGGCCGCGTCGCAGAGGCGGGCACCCACGAGGAGCTCCTGGCCTCCGGCGGGCTCTACGCCCGCCTCTACGTCCTGCAGGAGCGCGACCCGGTGCAGCCGTAGGGAGGAGAGGTCTTGAGAGAGTTGCTGATCCTGACCATCGTCCTGACCCTGGTGGCGGTCGCCATCTACGTCTCTTTCGCGTAGGCCCGGATAAGGCAATCGCGTTGCTTCGCGATGGTGCCGGCCGTTCGCTAGCTCGTTGACCACTCCCTCTCCCTAGCTAACTTGCCTTCGGGGTCGCCCTTGTCGTGGTGAAAGCTCTGTGGCGAGCTGTGATACGAACGCGGGGAGTGGACGAGCAGGCAACTGTTCTACGCGACGGTCTTCACCATCACGTTCTTCGTAGGGTTTCTCTTCATTCTCACCGTCGTCTTCTGAGCTTCACTACTCGTCTCCGAGAGAAGGAACCCCGCGCGGCCCCGAGCTATTCTTCCCTACGAGGCTTCATCCCCCTGGCCGTCCCCTCGCTCGTCCGGGGCGTTCTCGGGCTCTTCCGCCTCCCACGCGATGACCTGGGCGACGCGGGGGCCGTCCACCTCGTCCACGCGCAGGAGGTAGCCGTCGAGGCGCACCTCGTCGCCGACCTCGGGGGCGCGACCCAGGTGGCCGAGGACGAGGCCGCCGATGGTGTCGAAGTCCTCGCTCTCGAACTCCGAGCCCAGGGCCTCGTTGACGACCCCTATCGGGATGCGGCCGTCTATCGAGTAGGAGCCGTCCGGGAGCTTGCGGATCGCGGGCTCCTCCTCGTCGAACTCGTCCCGGATCTCGCCGACTATCTCCTCGATGATGTCCTCGAGGGTGAAGAGGCCCTCGAAGGAGCCCCACTCGTCTATGACTATCGCCATCTGCAGCTCCTGCCTCTGGAAGTCCTCGAGGATCCCGTCTATGGAACGGTTCTCCGGGACGACGAGGACCTCGCGCGCGAGGTCGCGGGCGGTGAGGCTGGCGTCGAGGCCGCCCTCCGACTCGACGGTGCGCAGCACGTCCTTGACGTGCACGGCGCCGACGATCCTGTCCGGCGAGCCCTCCTCGTAGACGGGGTAACGGGTATAGTTGCCCGCCGCCGCGACCGAGACGAGCTTCCTCAGGTCCATCTCGGCCGGGAGCGAGACCACGTCGGGGCGGGGGACCATGATCTCGCGCGCCACCTTGTCGTTGAGCTCGAAGACAGCGTCGACCATCTCTTCTTCGTCCTCCTCGAGAACGCCGTGCTGGGTTGACTGGGCGACGAGCTGTCGGATCTCCTTCTCCGAGTGCGTCTCGTCGGTCTCGGAGGCCGGTGGGTAGCCGAGCATCCTGGTGATGGCGTTGGCCGTGCCGTTGAACACGGTGGTCAACGGCAGCAGGAGGTAATAGAAGAACCTCATGAACGGCGCCACGAAGAGGGAGGTCCCCTCCGGGCTCTGGATGGCGATCGTCTTGGGCGCAAGCTCCCCGAAGACCACGTGGAAGAACGATATTATGCCGAAGGCTATGGCGAAGGCGAGGGTGTGTATCAGCCCCTCCGGAACACCCAGCGGCCCGAGCGTCGGCTCGATGAGGGCCGCGACGACCGGCTCTCCCAGGGCACCCAGACCCAGGGAAGATATCGTGATCCCCAGCTGGCACACCGCGAGGTAGGAGTCCAGCTTCCGGCGAGCGGTCTTGACCATACCGGCCGTAGCTTTGCCTTCCTGTACGAGTCGGTCGATCTGGGTGGCGCGTATCCTTACGAACGCGAACTCCGCGGCGACGAACAGACCGTTCAGGACGACCAGAGACAGCGCCGCGAGGATCCTCAGCGCGGGGAAGATCAAGCCTTCCAGAACGACCCCTCAGATGCTCTGGAGCGCCCCTCGAGCGGAGGCGCGCCGGTACTCGATGGCTCGCCTTGATCCATATGGCCCAAAAATATACCACCAGCCACGGTTTGGCAAACTCTTCAGGTTTCAGGCTTCAG
>DASZKL010000315.1:0-7834 GCA_035947015.1 Rubrobacteraceae bacterium | reverse complement strand
CGAGGAGGGGCCGGGCTCACATATGAGCCCGGCCCCAAAGTAGCGCTTTATCTTTGGCTACTCTACGAACAGATATATCGCCAACCTGCGGCTAGTTGTTCTGCTCGTTGGTGCACTGACCCGTCGCGGCATCGTCGTTCTCGACGAGAACGTTGACGTCACAGACGTTGGCCTGTACGGCGACGTTGCCTACATTGACCAAGCCTTCCTGGGTGGTCTGGGCCATAGCTGGGGTTGCGGTGAGGCCAAGCATCATTACCGCTGTAGTCCCCATAGCGATCAACTTGCGCATCGGGATAACCTCCTCCTGCGCATTGCTTTCACGTCACTACGAGAGATACTCGTGCTCGGAGCCACTAAACGGGGTATAAGCATAGTACTTCAATCTGTTACCAAGATGTTATTTTCTATTGAGCGACGAGGGATGGCACGGTGCGGTTCGGTAGTGCCCAGCAGAGATCGAGGAGGTCCATCGAGCGCGCACCGGCTCGTACGGCCGCTCGTGGCCCGTAGTGATCCAGACGGGGGTTGACACTCGGATAACTTACCGCTTCGAGTCCCCGCCGAAGGCGCTTGGTGTGGGGTTTGTGCCCGCTGGGCAGAATAGCCGAGGCAACCGTTGGACTTGGAAGGAGGTCGGACAGAGTGGCTAGGGTCGTGGTGCTCGACGTGGACGGGACGCTGATGGACACCAATTACTTGCACACCGAGGCGTGGGCGCGGGCGTTCGAGCAGGTGGGCCATCGGGTGCCGAGGGTCGAGCTCCACAAGCAGGTCGGGAAGGGCTCCGACCTCTTGATCGACGAATTCGTGGAGAACGAGGAGACGGCTGAGAAGATCGACGAGCTGCACAGCGAGTTCTACGGCGAATTACAGGAGTACGGGCATCCGCTCCCCGGCGCGAAGGAGTTGATCCCTTCTCTCGTCGAGCGAGGCTACGAGGTATGGTTCGTCACGAGCGCCAAGGACGAGGAGCTCGAGCATCACATGAGCGAGCTCGAGGCTGAGGGCGAGATCTCCGGCGTCGTCAACTCGAGCGACGTCGAGAACTCCAAACCCGCGCCCGATATCTTCGAGCTGACCCTGGAGAGAACCGGAGCCTCGCCGGATGAGACCGTGGCAGTAGGTGACGCCATCTGGGACATCGAGTCGGCTAGCGCCGCCGGCATCAAGACAGTAGCAGTCCTCACCGGCGGGGCGTTCAGCGAGCAGGAGCTTAGAGAAGCCGGCGCAGTCGAGGTCTACAAGAACTGCGCCGCGCTGCTTGAATCCGGCTTTCCGGAGTAGCGTCGGGGTTCCCGCAGGCCCGGCGTGCAAGCCACAATGTTTTGTACTAAAGTGCGGGGCGCAGTTTAAGGTAGGGTCGAACCGGTAGGGTGCCGCCCGGAAGCTTGAGGCGGCGCTTTTCTTGAGTCGGCCCAGGGAAGAAAGGCGGGCGCAAGGCATGGCCCAAGAAGGAACGGTCAAGTGGTTCAGCGACGAGAAGGGCTACGGCTTCATCTCTCCGGATGATGGGGGCGAGGATCTCTTCGTCCACTTCTCCGGCATAGAGGGCGGCGGGTTCAAGTCCCTTGATGAGGGTACCCGCGTAACCTTCGAGAAGACCCAGGGTAGGAAGGGTATGCAGGCGGTCAACGTCACGCCCGCCTGAGAAAAGCAAGAGGCGGACACGCCGGCCGGGCTCTTGGCCCGGCCCTTCTTGTAGCTGACAGCATGTCAGCCCGCTACGCCCTTCGGGCTCCGCTTTCAGCATTTCAGCTCTTTGCCGTTCTACTCACGCCCGGCCGCGCTCTGCGCAGCAGGCGTGCTAACTAGCTGACATGCTGACCGCTGCTATAGGCGGCCCTAGCGTCTGAGTAGACTTCGGGCAGCGGTAGCCCGGTCTCTTCGGCGAGCCTGACGGCGTCGGAGTACTCAGGAGCGATGACGAAGTCCTCGCCGTCGAGGCTACCGACCTTGATGCGGCACCTCCCGTAGGGAAGCTCTACCATCAGATAGCGACGTTCGGCGACTGTGCGTCCCACGCGAAGGTGGCGCGCGCCGAGAGTGCCCGTCTCCCGCATCAGGAGTCGGGCGAGGCGCTCCCTGTCGCCGGAGCTAACCAGTGCACAGACCTTGTGGGCTCCGCGGCTGCGTTTCATGACTATGGGCTCGAGCCAGGCGTCCAGAGCTCCTTCCCTCAGGAGGCGCTCCACCGCCGCCCCGAGAAACTCGCCCGGTGCGTCGTCCACGTTCGCCTCGAGGAGTTCTACGTTCTCCGCGGGCCCCTCGAGCTCTCCGATCACGGCGCGCAGCAGGTTCGGGGCTTTCTCGAGGTGTGCCCGTCCGGCCCCATAGCCGACCGCACGCAGCTCCATCGGCGGGGCGGCATCCGAGAATACGCCGCCGGTGAGGACCCCCATTAGGGCCGCGCCCGTCGGGGTGGTCGTCTCGTGCGGTTCATCGACCCAGCGAACCCGCGAGCCCCTCAGAATCTCGAGCGTCGCCGGGCCGGGGACCGGGAGTGACCCGTGGTGGGTCTCGACGACGCCGGTCCCCATGGGCAGAGGTCCGCAACTGACCGACCTCGCGTCGAGCAGCTCGAGCGCGGCGCAGCTCCCGACCACGTCCACGATGGAGTCTACGGCCCCGACCTCGTGGAAGGTTACGTCTTCGGGGCTCATGCCGTGTACCGCGCCCTCGGCCACAGCTAGGCTCCGGAAGACCTCGACCGCCTGCGCTGCGGTCCTATCCGGGAGGCCGACCCCCTCAACGAGCGCGCGGATATCTGCGAAAGTGCGGTGGGCGCGTTCCTCCGGGTAGCTCACTGACGCCCGGAGCGCATAGATCCCGTTGACCTCGACCTGCTCCGTTGCGAGATCGAAGGCGAATCCGAGACCCCGGAGGGACTCGACTATCTCAGGTAACGGCGCCCCCGCGGAGATGAGGCTGGCGAGGGTCATGTCTCCCGCCGCGCCGCCCACTGGTTGGAAATGGACGTGTTTCAAGACGTGCGGTAGGCGCTCAGGGAAAGTCGGGTCGACTCGCCCCTCTATCCCTCTCGTCCGTTGGAGATCTTGCGCGCCGCCATCAGGGTTGCGGCGAGGGCGACGGCGAGTAGGATCAGGGGCCTGGGGTCGCTCTTCACGGCGTCGGTGATGGCTGAGGGGTTCCCCTTCCTGCCGGACTCGCGGATCGCGCCTACCTGGCGCCTGGCAGAATCGAGGAGGCCCCTTCCCGTACCGGTCAGAACTCCTCTGACACGCTCCTTGATCCTGGTGGTGAGCTGCTTGGTGACGACCTTGGGATCAACGTGCTGGCGGAGGTCTCTCACGTCCGGGGCCATGCGGCTCCGGATCTCGAACATCTCCCGTTCTATGCGCTCCGGTATCTCGTTCACGACCTGAACTGCCCCTTCAACCAGTTGATGTTCTGCTGGAGGGCGCGTATCGTCCGGTGGGGCTTGGGATCCAACTTCCTGAGCACGTTGGCTCCCGTCCCGGCCAGTATCCCCCCGATCAAGAGCAGTATACCAGAGACGATAAGCGCCGAAGCCCACAGGGGTAGGAAGATGTTCAGCGCGTACACCCCTGTGAGGGAGAGCAAGATGAGGAAGACGAAAAGGAACACAGCGCCGGTTACCAGAAGGCCTACCGCGATGCCGGCCTGCCGGCCTACGGGTGCGAGCTCGGTGCGCGCCAGCTCGATCTGCCTGTCGACCAGCTCCTGGAGCTGGGGCCTTAAGGCGTCTATTATCTCCTTGATGCTCCGGTCGGAGGGCTCGGGGCCCTCCCTCAACTCACTGCTGAACTCAGCGACCCGCTCTCGCCCTTCCATCTCCCACGCTCCTTTCTTCGAGCCCGGACACCGGTGGCTCTTGCCTTAGATACCCTCGCCCCGCCTCGTGTAATCCCGAGGAATCCTCTACAAGCCTCCATCCTGTGCCAAACTTTTAGTATCCAACATAGCATAAAGCCCGCGGATCGGTTTCTTGATGTAACATGAATGGCGGTGCACAAGATCCTGGCGGGGAAGGAGAGGTTTTGAAACTGCATCTGGCGCTCGGTATCTCCTCCGGTGATGTGGTTGCTTTCGTGGGAGCGGGTGGAAAGTCCAGTGCGATCCTGGCCATCGCTGACGAGCTCTCGGAAGCCGGGTTGACCGTCCTCGCCGTCCCGACGACCAAGTTGTTCGTGAGCGAGGCTGAGAGGATAGGTACGCTCGTCACCGCTGAGGGTGTCGACGAGCTGCGCGCGAAGGCCGAAGAGGCGCTCTCCGGTGGTGCATCGGGGGTCGTGGTCGGCAGCGGGCTGCTCTCCAAGAACCGCGTCGGCGGGGTGGAGCCTGGCGCTGTCTCCTCCCTCACCTCGCTAGCCGACGTAGTACTGGTTGAGGCCGACGGGTCGCGCCGGCGGCCGATCAAAGGCACAGCCGAGCACGAACCCGCCGTGCCCGACTCGGCTACGGTAGTCGTCGCCGTTGGAAATATAGGCGCCTTCGGCATGCCGGTAGACGAGGAGCACGTCCACCGCCCTGAGCTGTTCTCGAAGCTGACCGGCATCGGACCCGGCCAGAGCATAACCGCCAAAGCCTTCGCCCGCGCCCTCGCGGAGGGCTCGCTCGCCGAGATCCCCGATGGGGCACGCGCCACCGTTCTCATCACAGGCGTCCACCCCGGCAGGAGCATGGCCGACGCCTCCGTCGTGACCCGCGAGCTCTGGCGCCTCGGCATCACCAAGGTGGTCCTCAGCTCCCTCCCCGACGAGTCCCCCGGCCGGGTGTGGATCCCTTAGAGTTCTACGGCATCCGTTCAGCAGCGGCCAGTACGAAAAGGAGTCGAGGATGAGCGTGGCCCAGAAGTTTGATGGACTGAAAGAGGAGGTTCGGGAGAGCTTCGCCGAGAAGATCGTCGCCCTGAGAAGAGACATCCACAGGGAGCCCGAGCTCGGCTTCGACACGAAGAAGACCGCGCAGAAGGTGCTCTCGGCTCTCGAAGGTCTCCCACTAGACGTGCAGACCGGCGTGGCCGAGAACGGGATAGTGGCGACGCTTCGAGGTGAGGGCGACGGGCCGACGGTCGGCCTGAGGGCGGACATGGACGCCCTGCCGATACGCGAGGATACCGGGCTGCCGTTCGCCTCGGAGATCGAGGGCAAGATGCACGCCTGCGGCCACGACGGGCACACGAGCATGCTCGTCGGCGCGGCCCATGCCCTTTCCGCGATGCGCGGGAGGCTCAACGGGAAGGTCAAGTTCTTCTTCCAGCCGGCCGAGGAGGGCGGGGGCGGGGGTAAGGTCATGGTCGAAGAGGGGGCAGCTGACGATGTTGCCACTATCTTCGCGCTCCACCTGTGGCCTGGGCTCCCATTCGGGACGGCGGCGACGAAGGCTGGTCCGATCATGGCCGCAGCCGACGCCTTCGAGATGACGGTCAGGGGCAGAGGCGGCCACGGCGCCTTCCCGCACCAGACCGCTGACGCCATAACGATGGCCGCCCAGATCGTGACGGCGATGCAGACCGTCGTCTCGAGGGAGGTGGATCCTGTCGAGCCTGCGGTGGTGACGGTGGGAGAGATCGAGGCCGGGAGCGCCTTCAACATCATCCCGGAGACGGCGCGCCTCGGGGGGACCGTGCGCACCCTGAACGAGGACCTCAGGCGGAAGATGCCGGAGCGGATCGAGCGGCTCGCCCGCGGCTTCGCCCGGGGGATGCGTGGCGACGCCGAACTCGAATACACGTTCTCGTACCCCGTGACGATGAACGACGAAGGTGCGGCGCAGCACGCCCTCGGCGTAATAGGGGGCCTCTTCGGAGAGGAGAATACTCTAGAGCTCGCGAACCCCTCTATGGGCGCCGAGGACTTCGCTTTCTTCCTGGAGAAGATGCCGGGCGCGTTCATCTGGCTCGGCGTCGGCGAGGACGTCTCGTTCCTCCACACCCCGACCTTCGCCTTCGACGAGGAGATCCTGCCGCTTGGATCTGCCCTGCTCTCCACGCTCGCGCTCGAGAAGCTTGGCAGCTAGTCAGCACGGCGCTTCGCGCCTTTCAGCACGCTCCGGCTTCGCCTCCGCTTGTCAGCACGTCGCCCTGAGGGCGACTTGTCAGCTTGCGCGGCTCGTTGGTCTGGTGCGCCTGCCAGTACTTCTACGGGATGCCGTTTCGCGAGACGTAACCGGGGACGTGCCTCAGCGGCTGAATAGCTGACTAGCTTTAATCCGGTGCGTGGCCGCGGTTTAAGGTGAGGACGTTTAGGGCTCGGCGAGTGGCGTAGGGGACGTACCCGTGCGAGTGTGCCATCCTGTAGAAGGCGTCTATCTTGGCACGCTCGGTGACGTAATCGATCACGAGTACGGGTTTCCCCGCCTCCTTGAAGCGGTCGAGCTGTTTCACGGACCATCTGACCTCGTCTGCTGGCTGGCGGCGGTTGCCGTAGTAGAAGAGGTCCTCTTTACCGATGCCGCTCACGGTATGCACGTAGTCGGAGTGCCGGGAGAGCTCTTCGGCGTTCTGGACGAAGACCTGGAAGCCAGGTTGGTTGTGCGTGACGCGGGCGTAGCTCGCGATGTCCTTGACGAAGGCGACCATCTCGGCTTCGGCCGGGACGTCGGGCTCCCTTGGCTCCCAGTACTGGTAGGCGTCCACGATGTCGAGGTAGATCCCGTCGTAACCGGCTGCGAGGACCCTGTCCACGTAGTTATAGACTATCCGTTGCCAGGCCGGGTTCCAGTAGCGGACCTTGTAGTTGCCGGGCCAGTCGGGGTTCGAGCGTCCGAGCCACGCCGGGGCGCCGGCGTCTGGTCTACCATCCTTGTTCGCATCCCAGCTGCGCTGCCAGTACCAGCGGTAGTCCTCGGCCTCGCCGATGCTCATGTAGGAGAGGACGGTCTTGGAGCCGCCTGGGCTGTTCTTGAGGGCGCTTATCTGAGCTGCGGTGAATCTCCGCTCGTCGGAGCCGTCGCGGGAGTAGTCCATGACCACGAGGTCGAACTTCGTCTCCCCGATCGCTTCGAGGTCAATCCTCTGCAGCTGGTAGACGAAGTCGTTAGGCGCGGTCGCAAACGCCCCCACGCTCCCCAGACCGAGAGAGAACGCGAGGATTAGCACGGTAGCGCTCGCCAGCCTCAAGATCTTCTCGAATACTCCCATGATCCCCTTTCAAAGACCGGATTTCGAGGTCCTGTCGCCATATTGTGGAGCAGAGCACATCCGAGGTACATATGTCAGGTGACCATATTCTTCTAGCTCCCCGGCGGGTTGGTGAGGAAGCTCACGGCTTCGCCTGGACCGGTCAGGAGGAGCAGGATCAGGAGCACCGCGCCGAGCGGGATGAGGGCGGCAGCCGCCGCTCGTGTCCAGCCGATGTTCTGGGTCTCCTTCACGGCGATGGTCGCTACGTAGGCGCCGTAGGGGATGGCGAGGAAAGGCCCGTAGGGGATCCAGAGTATCAAGCCTATCGCGGTGGCGTAGCCCAGAGAACGGAAGAGGGGACCAAATCTGCGGCGCGAGGGGGCGCCTTCGAGAACGACGAGTACGAGGACGGCGAGCCCGGCGACCATGAGAGGGGCGAGGACGAAGGAGACGACGAGCCCGAGGAAGGGCGCGTAGATGAGAGCGTAGTTGAACTCCATCAACCAGATCGCCTGGAGGGCTGCCTCGAAGAGCAGGTTGAGGTAGAGGATGATCGAGGCGAAGAGCGCAGGCCGGATGTAACCACCTCCAGGGTCGAGCATCTTGAAGTAGCGACTCGGGGCGAACCATACCTCTCTCAGTGCACCCCAGAAGTCCTCAGGTGAGTGATGGAGGGACTCCACGTGCCGCTGCCGGCGGAACACTAGGTTCCCTCGCGACTATTTT
>DASZKL010000314.1:0-2122 GCA_035947015.1 Rubrobacteraceae bacterium | reverse complement strand
GAGGTTCCGGCCGGCGAAAGTCACCGTGCCGCTCTCGAAGGGCGAGAAGATGGCGTCTCCGCGGTTGAGGGGATAGTCGACGGCGAACTTGTCGTTGCACCAGATCGGCTCGGTGCAACGACCGTAGCCGAACCTGCCGTGAGTGTACTCGTCCCAGTAGTTGGGTTTGCCGACGATGCTCCAACCCGTGGGGATGCCGTCCCCGGGGTTGCTGTTGGATCTGGGACCGTGCTGTGTCTGGAAGAAGAAGCGGGGGCCAGCCCGCCAGCAACCCTCTGAGATCCTGGTCTCCACGGCCGCCTCGTGGGCAGCTCGTTCGCGCACGGGGTCGTCCAAAGCGTAAAGGACCCCAGGCGCGTTGGCGTCCGGCAGCCCTAGCGAAGATACCGACCGCGAGGAGGTATCGAAGCGCAGGCTCGAGAGCACCTTCCTCGCTTCTGCGCCCAACGTTTCACCGTAGAGTTGATCTGGTACACGCGTCCGCCTACCGGCACGTAGACCTCCGTGGATGGCGTGCTCCCCGGGATCGGCCCGACCGCCACACCTTTCTTGCGCCCCCTCTCGCCTACGCCAACCTCCTCTCAGTTCATGGGGAGGTGGGGATACGCGGCGAGCTTCTCGCGAACCGTCGCCTCGATCTGTTGCGGCCGGAGATCATATGCCAGCGCGACGCGCAGAGCCGGTGTCCCGCCGTGGTCGTGCGAAGAACCAGGTTTCGGCCTCCACAACGTGAAGCCGTAGGTCTCATCGAACGTATACCGTTCGCGTTCGAATGACCACTCCGCGGGATGGGCAACCGAGGCCCCGACCACATCGTCCCTGGTCCTTTCGGTAGTCACCTCGCTCCTTGCAGCCGCCCCTGAGGTGGAGAGGAGCAGGCAAGCGAGCACCGTCGCCGCGACACGACCCCAAAAACGTCCGAACACCAAGCTCCCCCTCACCGAGGTAATTCTACCTCTTCGCTCGCCCCCAGCGCTGTTTGAGCACCCGCAGGAGGAAGAGGGGGTTGCCGATGAGGTAGCGCCTCCACAAGCGACCGGGTTCGACGAGGAGCCGCGCCAACCACTCGAAGCCGTTTTCGGTCAAGAAGCGCGGACCGCGCCGCAACCTTCCCGAGGCGTAGTCAAAGACTGCGCCGCCGGTGAGGGCTACGCCGGCGGCGAGCCTGTGCCCGTTCTCCATCAGCCAGCGTTCCTGGAGCGGCATCCCGAGACCGACCAGGAGGATATCCGGGGCTGCCGCGTTGATCTCCTGCACGACGGCCTCGTTCTCCTGACTCCCCGCCGAGTGGTCGAAGTAGCCGTGGCGGACGCCGACGATCTCCAGGCCGGGGTACCTCTCCTTAAGGCGCCTCGCGGCTTCTTGCGCCACGCCTGGCCTCGCGCCGAGGAAGTAGAGCGAGAACCCCTGGGCTGCGGCGAAGGCGGCCAGCCGCCACACCCAGTCGGCGTAGGTGATCCTCTCCGGGATACGCCTGCCAAGGATCCTCGCCGCCAGCATCACCCCAGCCCCGTCGCAGAAGACCACTTCCGCACCGTTCACGAAGTCCCTCAGCCTGGGATCCTCGTAGCAGAGGTTGAGGCAGTAGGCGTTCACGTTAAGCGCGAGGCCCAGGTCCCCGCCCCTTGCCAGACGCCCGATCTCCGCGCTCAGTTCCTCCACCATCAGCGGGTCTACACCCACCCCAAGGACATCGATCCTGCCAACGGAGTTCTTTAGAGAGCGCGCCACAGGACCTCCTCGATCTCTGCAAAGCGCGCCTCCCAGGAGTTCCTGCGCGCGAGCTCGATCCGCGCTCGCACCTTCTCCTCTGTCTCGAGCCACTGCAGGCTCCGCAGGATCCTGACGTAGTCTCGCGGACTCTCCGCGAGGTAAACGTGTTCGGCGAGCTCCTTCAGCGCAGGGAGCGGGGCCGCCACTACGGGTTTTCCGGTAGCCAGGCACTCGTAGGTCTTGGCCGGCGCTATGCCTCGGGTGAGGCCGTTGACCTTGTAGGGCAGCACGAAAGCGTCCACGCCGGCGAGGGCCGCAGGGAGCTCTGCGTGGGGCACCGCACCCTTGTAGTAGATGCCGGGTATCCCCAATACGTCCTTATCCACGCGGCCCAACTCTCCCACGATCC
>DASZKL010000313.1:0-1981 GCA_035947015.1 Rubrobacteraceae bacterium | reverse complement strand
GTCTCAGGCGAGGAGTCGCCGCGGCAGGTGGCCCTGAACGTGCGGCGGCTCGGGATCGAGAAGGCCGGCTTCCGGGTCCTCTCGGAGACCGACGTGGACGTCATCGAGGCGACGATACTCGAGGAGAGGCCGCGGTTCGTCGTGGTTGACTCCATCCAGACGCTCTACTCGTCGGAGCTCTCGGGGGCGCCAGGGGGCGTGGGGCAGGTGCGCGAGTGCGCCGCCAGGCTGATGCGGCTGGCCAAGAGCGAGGGGATCGCCGTCCTCCTCGTCGGCCACGTCACGAAGGAGGGCTCCATCGCGGGCCCGCGCGTCCTCGAGCACATGGTGGACACGGTGCTCCAGTTCGAGGGGGACAGGTTTCAGGCTTACCGCGTCCTGCGGGCGCTCAAGAACCGCTTCGGCTCGACCAACGAGGTCGGGGTCTTCGAGATGACGGGGCGGGGGATGGTCGAGGTCGAGGACCCTTCGGCTTTCTTCCTCTCGAAGAGGGAGGAGGAAGTGCCGCCGGGCGTGATCACGGTGTGTCTGCTCGAGGGGACGCGGCCAATGCTCGTCGAGATCGAGAGCCTGGTCACCCCGAGCCCGCTGGCGGTGCCCCGGAGGGTCACGAACGGGGTGGATGCCGGGCGGGTCAACATGCTGTGCGCGGTGCTGAGCAGGCGGGCTGGCCTGGCCTTGGGAGACCACGACGTCTACGTGAACGTTACGGGCGGGGTGAGGGTCGAGGAGCCAGCGGCTGACCTCGGGGTGGCGCTCGCTATCGCCTCTGCGTTGCGGGACAAGCCGGTAGGGAAGGGGGCCGCGTGCTTCGGCGAGGTCGGGCTCACGGGGGACGTACGGTTCGTCCCCGGAGCGCCGCGCAGGGTGGACGAACTGCTCAAACTGGGCTTCGGGCGTATAATAAGGCCAGAAGGTACGTCCGGCGGCCCGCAGACTACCGATGGCCGGGCCGAGAGAAAAGCGAGCGTGGTAGAAGTGAGTACGCTTGAGGAAGCCGTAGCGGTGGCGTTGCTTTGAGGCCGCAGCGGCGACATTTGCCAAAGGCGGTCTCCGACGCTCTGGAGCTCGTGGCTCCTGGCACGGATCTCAGGGAGGCCATAGAGAACATCATAAGGGCGCACAACGGGGCCCTTATCGTCGTCTCCCACCCCGAGAAGCTCGAGCGCCTGGGCCTCATCTCGGGGGGGATGAAGATCGGGCTCGAGTTCGCGCCGATGCGCCTCTACGAGCTGGCCAAGATGGACGGCGCGATCGTGGTCTCGCCCGACGTCTCTACCATCCACTACGCCAACGTGCAGCTCAACCCGGACCCTAATCTTGAGTCCGAAGAGACCGGGATGCGCCATCTGACCGCGCACCGCACCGCCCAGCAGACGGGGGACCTCGTGATCACGGTCTCCGAGCGGCGGCGGGTCGTGAGCCTCTACCAGGGCCCCTACGGGCCGCACATACTGGAGGAGATCGGGGTCGTTCTCTCGAAGGCCAACTCCGCGCTCGCCACCCTGGACAAGTTCACGAGGAGGCTGCGCGACGAGGCTCGGCTCCTGACGATACACGAGTACGAGGGAGCGGTCACGCTGCGGGAGGTCGTTGGTGCCGTAAGCACCTTCGAGTACTCGGTGCGCATCGCCGAAGAGATCCAGGCCTACGTGAGGGAGCTGGGGAACGAAGGACGGCTGGTCGAGATGCAGCTCGATGAGGCGTTCCACGGGGTACCTGAACAGTACGACGCCCTGCTTCGTGACTACGTCGAAGAGGGCGTAGACTACCGGGATGTAAGGGAGGAGTTGAAGCACCTCTCCGCCGAGCAGCTCTCCGATCCCGTGGAGATCACGCAGCTTCTGGGCTACGGCTCGGTTGGCCAGACCGAGAGCTTCTTCGTCAAGCCCAGGGGTTACAGGCAGCTCGAGCGCGTCCCCCGGTTGCCGCGCAAGGTGGCCGAGAACCTCATCCAGGAGTTCGGCTCGCTCGAGGGGCT
>DASZKL010000312.1:0-8900 GCA_035947015.1 Rubrobacteraceae bacterium | reverse complement strand
CGCACCGCAGCCGACGGTCCCTCCCTCACCGGCCCCTTTGAGCCCGAGAGGGTTATCCGGGGATGGTGCGTCCTCGCAGAGGAGGGTCTCTACCCTGGGGACTTCGGCCGCGGTCGGTTCCAGGTAGTCCATGAAGGTAGTAGCGAGGGGCTGCCCCGATTCGTCGTAGCGGAACTCTTCGAACAAGGCTCCCCCGATACCCTGGGCTGCACCTCCTATGAGCTGTCCCTCGACGAGCGTGGGGTTGACTGCACGGCCTACCTCGTAGGCTATGAAGTAGCGCCCGATCTCTACTCCCCCGGTCTCCGGATCTATCTCCACCTGTGCCAGGTGCACGCCGTAGGGGTAGGTCATGTGGTCCACGGTGAAGGTGCGCCGCGCTCGAAGACCAGGCGTTTCGTCAGGAAGCTCTGCGCTGCCGTACGGTTCGCAGGCCGCCGCGATCTCACCCAGAGACAGCGACTTGCCCGGCGAGCCGGCCACCCTGACCCGCCCCGACTCCAGTCGCAGGTCCGCGCTCGAGGCTTCGAGCATCTCGGCCGCGACCCGCAGCGCTTTCTCCGCCGTCGCCTTCGCCGCCAGCATCACCGCGCTGCCACCAACCACGGTCGAGCGGCTCGCCCACGAACCGACACCGTCGGGCAACAGGTCGGTGTCAGTGTGGATCACCTCTATCTCTTCCGGTGGGACGCTCAGTTGGTCCGCGGCGATCTGGGCGAAAACCGTTTCGATCCCTTGTCCGAGTGATGCGCCACCCGTGAGCACCCGGACGGAACCCGTAGGATCTACCTCGACGGCCGCCTCTTCGTAGGGTCCGAGGCCGCTCTTCTCGAGAAAGTAGCCGATGCCGGTTCCGACCAGGCGTCCCTCCTCGCGCAGCCGTCGCGCCTCCTTCTCCCAATCCTCGAAGCCCGAGTGGCGCAGCGCCTTCTCAAGCAGTCCCTTGTAGTCGCCGGCATCGAGAACGACGTCGGTGCCGAGGGTGGACAGATGCCTGGTATGCGGTATCTCCCAGGTATCGAGGAGGTTGATCCTCCGCAGCTCCAGCCGGTCCACCGAGAGCTCTGCGGCCGCGACGTCGAGGAGGTGCTCGCGGGCGAACGTCGCCTCGTAGCGACCCGGCCCGCGGTAGGTGCCGCACGGGGTCTTGTTGGTGAGAGCGACGTGAGCCGTGCCTTCGTATGCAGAGACCCTGTAGGTGCCGGGAAGCATGGCCAGCGTCAGGTCGGCGACTATGACGCCGTGGGTGCGGATGTAAGCGCCGTTGTCGTGCCACACCTCGTCGCGCAGGCCCAACAGCCGATGTTCGGCGTCGAAGGCCGCTTCGAGTCGGTGCACCTGCTCGCGCGAGTGGTTGGTAGCGACGAGGTGCTCGGTCCGATCTTCGATCCACTTCACCGGACGCCCGAGCTCGCGGGCCAGGTAGGGCACGAGGAAGTCCTCAGGGTAGAATTCGCCCCTTACGCCGAAGCCTCCCCCCGCGTCGGACTTCTTCATGCTGATCCGGTTGAGGGGCATCTCCAGCAGCTGTGAGAGTACCCTGCGGTTGAAATGCGGCACCTTGGTCGCGCCCCAGATGGTCAGGTGGTCGCTTCCGGCGTCGTACTC
This sequence comes from Rubrobacteraceae bacterium, assembly GCA_035947015.1. Lineage (GTDB taxonomy): Bacteria > Actinomycetota > Rubrobacteria > Rubrobacterales > Rubrobacteraceae > JALYGY01. The sequence continues at coordinate 7,292 of DASZKL010000312.1, read as the reverse complement.
GGCTACGAGCCCCCTGGTCTCGAGTGGGACGGCCGAGTGGCGCCCGATCCTGACCACGGACCTGACCACCCGGTCCGCCCCACGGAACGCCTCCTCGACGTCCCCGAAGCCCACGCGCAGCGTCGCGGCTTCGTTCCCTGACCCGTCCCTCAGTCTTGGGGCATCATCCTCGATCGCTCCGCGAGGATCCAGGGCCACCGGCAGCTCCTCGTACTCCACCTCGATGAGCTCGGCGGCGTCTTCGGCGAGGTATGCGTCCTCGGCCAGCACGACGGCGACGGGTTCTCCCGCGTAGCGTACCCTCTCGCGCGCGAGTACGAGCTGCAGAAATTCGTCGAGCCGGTGTTCGGTGACCGTACGGACGGGGATGGGCTTCGACCAGGCGAGGTCCTCGCCTGTGAGCACCGTCTCGACCCCTGGGAGCGCGAGCGCCGCATCGGTTCTGATGTTCACGATCCGGGCGTGCGCGAGGGGAGCCCTGAGCACCCTCATCCAGAGCTGACCCACGCGGTCTACATCGCCCACGAAATGGCCGAGGCCGCGTAGCAGGCGCCGATCCTCCAGCCGCCCTATCCGCCGCCCGACGGCGCTCATTGACCGTGCTGACCCGCGTCGCGCAGCGGGGAAACACCCTCTATCTGGTTTTCGGAGATCTCCGGCGCGATCGTGTCGTCTACCGCCGCCTCCGATTCCTCGCCCGCTGCGGCCCGTACCGCCTCGATGATGCCCTGGTAACCCGTGCACCGGCACAGGTTGGAGGACATGGCCTCTCGTATCTCTTCTTCGGTTGGATCGACGTTCTCCCTCAAAAAGCCGGTCGCGAGCATCAGGAAACCAGGCGTACAGAACCCGCATTGCAGCGCGTGGTGGGCCGAGAAGGCCTCCTGCAGGGGATTCAGGCGCCCGTTTGACTCGAGGCCTTCGACGGTCTCGACCTCGCATCCGTCGGCCTGGACGCCGAAGACGAGGCAGGCCCTCACAGGGAGGCCGTCGAGCAGCACCGTGCATGCGCCGCAGATGCCGTGCTCACACCCAAGGTGCGTGCCCGTATAGCCGAGGTCGTGGCGCAAGACGTCGGCGAGGGTACGCCGGGACTCGACCTCGATCTCATGCGTGCGGCCGTTGACGGTGATCCTCATCGAGTGGATGTCCTTCATGAGGCGTTTCCTTCCTGTGATTCTTTGATCGCGGCCCGCAGGGATTCAGGGGTTATGGGGAGCTGGTCGATCTCGATGCCGAGGTGCGCCAGGGCGTCGGCCACAGCGCAGGCGATGGCGGCGGGGGCTCCCATGGTGCCTCCCTCTCCCATCCCCTTGGCCCCCGTCTCTGAAAATGCGCACGGGGTCTCCAGATGCAGGATCTCGATGGGGGGGATCTCGGTTGCAGTCGGGACCAGGTAATCCATCAACGTGGAGGTGACCAACTGCCCCTCGTCGTCGTAGACGAGTCGTTCGTAGAGCGCCGCGGCGATCCCCTGGGCTACGCCCCCCCGCACCTGGCCTTCGACGATCATGGGGTTGATCATGACCCCGCAGTCTTCGGCGACAACGTAGCGGTCGATGCGAACGTTGCCCGTCTCCGGGTCGATCTCGACCACGACGCCGTGGGTCGCGTTCGAGAACGTGCCAGGGGGGTCGAAGCCGGCGCTGGCGTCCAGCGTTCCCGCCTCCCCCTCCGGGAGCAGTTGAGCCTCAAGGTGGGCCGCGCGCGCCACCGCCGCTACCTCTATAAAACGGTCGGGGGACCCACTCACGGAGACCCTGCCGTCCTGGATCTCGAGGTCTCCTGGGTTGGCCTCGAGCAGGTGGCTCGCGACCTCCTTGATCCGCTCCGCCAGGAGCACCGCCGCCCTCTTGGTGGCCCCGCCACCAATGACCGCCGAGCGGCTGGCGAAGGTGCCCCAGCCGTAGGGTGTCGATTCGGTATCTCCCTGGCGCACCAGGACGCTGGATGGATCTATGCCCAGCTCGTCGGCCGCGATCTGCGCTAGGGTTGTCTGGTGACCCTGCCCGTGCCCGCACGTACCGACCATGACCGTCACGTTCCCCGAGGGGTCCATCCTCAAGTGGGCGTTGTCGAGGCCGGGGGTAATGCCCATCTTCCTGAGGGCGAACGCGCGCGTTCCGTAGCCCGTCCGCTCCGCGAAGCAGGAGAAGCCCAGGCCAACGAGCCGCCCCTCGCGCCTCGCGACCTCCTGGCGTTCCTTCCAGGTGCTCAGGTCCAGCGTCTCGGCGCACTTCTCGAGGGACTCGACGTAGCTGCCCGGGTCGTACACGACCCCGGTCGGGCTCTCGTAGGGGAACTCGGTGATCAGGTTTCGCCGCCGGATCTCGACCGCGTCAACCCCTAGGCGCACGGCGGCCTTCTGCATCAGACGCTCCATCACGAAGGTGATCTGGGGTCGTGATACCCCCCGGTAGGGCGCCATGGGGGCCTTGTTCGTGGCTACCGCCCGCGCCCGAGACCAGTACCGCTTCAGCCGGTAGGGACCCGGCATCTCCGTCGCCGCCATGAGAGGCTCGACCCCGCACGTGAACGGGTAGCACGAGTATGCGCCAACGTCGCACGCTATATCCGCCTTGAGGGCCAGCAGCTTCCCTTCTTCGTCGAAGGCTGCCGAGGCCTCGTAGCGTTGCTCGTGGCCGTGGAACGCCGCCGTGAGGTTCTCTTGTCTATCCTCTGTCCACTTTACCGGGTGTCGCAAGCGTTGAGCCGCGATGCAGACCAGCGCTTCTTCGCGGCTTACGACGCACTTCAACCCGAAGCCTCCGCCGACGTCGGGGGCTATCACGCGGATGCGCTGCTGCGGGAGCCCAAGGACGTCGGCGATCGCGGTACGAACGATGTAGGGCACCTGGGTGGAGGTGTACAGGATGAGCTTGTCCTCTCGACCGTCCCATTCGGCCATGCACGCCCGGCCCTCCATCGGGACCGCCGCCACCCGCCCCGTGGTGAACGTCGCTTCGACGACCACAGGGGCTTGCTCGAAGGCCCGATCCACTTCCAGGTCGTCGGGTGTGGGCACGTCGAGCAAGACGTTGCCTTCCGCCTCCTCGTGCACGGTTCGGGCGCCTTCGGCGAGCGCCGACTCCAAAGACACTACCGGTTCGTGGGGCTCGTAGTCGACAGCCACGGCCTCGGCGCCATCCTCGGCAGCATGGGGGGAGTGCGCCAGGATCATGGCCACTGGCTCGCCGGCGTGATGGATCCTCCCGCCGCAGAGCAGCGGCATCTCGATCGCGACGAATTCGTCGCGGTGGAGCACAGGCCTGAGCCCAGGTACATCGTCCAGCTCGGAAGCGGTGATGACCATCTCCACGCCGGGTATCTCGAGGGCATCCCCTACAGAGATATTCTCTATGCGCGCTGCGCCGAACGGTGAACGGGTAAAGGCGGCGTGGAGCATCCGCGGGCGTTCGAGATCGTCGACGAACAGACCCTGGCCGGTGAGGTGTCGCGCGTCCTCGACCCTGGGCAGAGATCTGCCGACCCACCCATCAGCCGGCATCGTCTACCGCCTCCATCAACGCCCTCCGGATCAGCGCTGCCGAGAGATCCCGCCTGTAGTCCGCGCTCCCGTGGACGTCGGAGGGAGGATCTATGGCCTTCGCCGCCGCCTGCCCCGCCTCTTCGAAGGCCTCCCGACTGGCTTCCGCCCCCTCGAGCACTCGCTCTGCTTCGGGGATGCGCAAGGGTACATCCGCCACGCCTCCGAGCACTATGCGGGCGGAGCGGCACTCATTATCACGGAGGTCTACGGCAACGGCGGCAGCGACGATGCCGAAATCTCCGGCGCGCCTAGCGAACTCGTGCAACGCGGCGCGTGGGGCGCCTTGAGCGAAACGCACCTCAACTACCATCTCGTCGGCCTCCAGCGCGGTCGTGAAGAAGCCGTGGAAAAAGTCCGAGGCGGGGATCACGCGCTCTCCTTCGGGTCCGACCGCTACGATCTCGGCGTCGAGCAGCGTTGCGAGCATGCACCATTCCGCAGAAGGATCAGCGTGGGCGATGCTGCCGCCGAAGGTGCCAACGGTACGTATCGGGTAATGACCAACCCAGCGAGCCGCGCGCTTTAGTACGGAGAAGCCCTCGAGGAGGTCCGGGTCCTCCATCGCCTCGACCCAGCGATGGGTGGTGAGCGCCCCGATCTTGAGGCCCTCTCCGTGGGGTTCTATGTACCGCAGGTCGGGGATCCCGGTGATATCCACGAGGGCGGAGGGGCGAACGAGCCTGAAGTTCATCATGGGAACCAGGCTCTGGCCACCGGCGAGCAGCTTGGCGTCATCACCGAGCTGGGTTAGCTGCTCGATAGCGGCCTCTACCGTGTACGCCCGCTCGTACTTGAAGGCAGCCGGTTTCACCTCGCCTCTTCCTTCATCCCCGTGAACGCCAATCCCCGAAAATACTATACTTCCTCCGGGGCATTCGGTACTATATAGCATCGTAGAGGCGGGGGGATACGCTACGCAACGGGGGTGCTTATGGGCGAACTCTTCGATCTGACCATGCCGTTCTCCGAGAAGACCATCCCCGTTCCGGGTCACCCGTGTCCTTACTTCGAACCGCTCACCTCGCTCGAGCGAGACGGCGTTCGCAACACGACCATGACCATCAGCATCCACACGGGGACGCACATAGACGCGCCCTCCCACTTCATCGCGGACGGCGCCGCCATCGACGAGATCCCGATCGACAGGTTTCGCCGTCCCGGGGTGCGTCTGGACTTGAGGACCCTGGCAGAACCTGGTGAACCCATCACCCTGGGTCACCTGAAGCAGGCTGGCTTCGATCCGTCGGAGTCTAGAGGTGCGATTCTGATGCTGGCCAGCGGATGGTCGGATCGGACGTGGCAGAGCGAGCGGCTCTACGAGACGAACCCCTACTTGGCCCAGGACGCGGCGGAGGCACTCGCCGAGGCGGCGCCGTCCGCCCTCGGCCTGGACTTCGCCGTCGACGACACCAAGCCGTGGCCGAACCACACGATCCTGCTGGGTGCCGGTGTGCTCCTCATCGAGAACCTGATGCGCCTGCCCGAGCTACCGAGGGATGGCTTCGACGTCATGGCCTTCCCCTTGAAGCTCGTCGGCGAAAACGGCGGCCCCACACGCGTCGTCGCGGAGCTTTAAACCGGTGAAGATCAAGCGCGTGAACCACCTCGGCGTCATCGTTGACGACCTCGACGACGCGGTGCGTAGCTTTACCGAGCAACTTGGCCTTACGCTGGATCACATCGAGCCGTACGGAGACGAGCTCGAGATCGCGTTTCTCCCCTGCGGCGAGACGCTGGTCGAGCTGATCGAGCCCCGTACGAGTGCGGGATCTAACGCCGAATACCTCAAGGAGCACGGGCCGGGTATACAGCACGTGGCCTTCGAGGTTGACGACCTCGAAGCGGCTCTCTCGGAGCTGGCCGAACGCGGCGTAAAGCCCTTGGGCGACGCGCCTATGCCGGGGGCTGGTGGCATGCGCATCGCCTTCCTCGAGCCGCAGGCGTTCGGTGGGATCCTGGTCGAGCTCTGCGAGCCTATCCTTTAGCGGGATGGGGGAGCTCCTGACCGATCGACCGGCGAAGGACGTTCTGCGCCTCCGCCTCAACCGCCCCGATCGCCTCAACGCCGTCAACATGCCCCTCGTGAGCGCGCTGCTCTCGGCCTTGGACCGTCTCGATGCTCGCGCCGTCGTCCTCGGTTCTTCGAGTGCGCGGGCGTTCTGCTCCGGGGCTGACCTCGACCTCGAAGACAGAGAGCGTGCGGAGGTGAGCGACCTGCTCTACGAACTCTACGAGAAGATGGTAAGGGTGCCCATTCCCATAGTCGTAGCGATAGACGGTCACGCCGTCGGGGCCGGAATACAGCTCGCCGTCGCCGGAGACCTGCGCGTCGCAGGACCACAGGCTAAGCTGCGCGCCGCCGGACCAGGACACGGGCTGGCGGTCGCAGCGTGGGGTCTTCCCTCCCTGGTGGGCAGGGGAAGGGCGCTGGATTTGTGCCTCACGATGCGTGCCGTCGGCCCGGAGGAGGCGATGGCTATGGGCTTGGTGGACCGCGTCGAGGAGGATCCGGGGGCAGCGGCCGTAGACCTCGCCGCCGGGCTCGCCCTGCTTGACCCCGCTGCGGTCAGCCGGGTCAAACGCCTCGTGACCGAGTCTTCGGGATGTCTCGCCGCGCTGCGCGAGGAGAGGTTGGGTAACCGCGCGGCTTGGTCGGGCTCCGTTGAAGCGCTCTCCACGAGACGGGGAGGAAGCGGCGGATGACCGAACTGGCGGGGGCAGACCGGGTGGCTCCAGGGGCGATCGAGGCGTGGCGGCTCCACCTCGGGGAAGAGGTCGGGGCCGGTACTCTGCGAGAGGAGCTCGCCCAGGGCTCTCTGCCGCGGGCATTCCACGAGACCGCGAGGCGCGACCCCGGGCGGATCGCCCTGACCATCGACGACGAGACGATCACCTACGGGGGCCTCGACCGCCTCGCTGCCAGGGTGGGGGGTTGGCTCCGGGCGCAGGGTGTCCGCCCGGAAGAGCGGGTCGTGCTCTGCGGCAGCAACTCGCTCAACTTCGTCGCCGCTTACCTCGGGATCCTCAGGGCGGGGGCCGTCGTGGTGCCGGCGGGCGCCGCCCTTACCGAGCCCGAGCTGCGCCACCTCGTGCGAGACAGCGGCGCCGCGGGCGCGCTGGCCCAGGGCGAGGCGCTCGACCGGCTGACGTCTATGGCCCGAGCCGATGCACCGCTTCGATTGGTAGTCGCGCTCGAAGAGGAAGAGGCTTCCGACACCCCGTACCTACGATGGGTAGCCTCCGAGGGCGACCCAATGGAGCCGGAAGATGCTCACCGGGACGACGCGGCGCTGCTCGCCTACACCTCAGGCACAACCGGACGACCGAAGGGGGTGCCACTCTCCCACGCCAATTTGCTCTCCTCGATCCGGGCCGCGATGCGGGCGTGGCGCTGGGATGAGAACGACGTGCTCGTCCATGCGTTGCCGTTCACCCACCAGCACGGGCTCGGCGGAGTCCACGCGACGCTTCTCGCCGGGTCGCGCGCGGTGGTGCACGGGAAGTTCGATACGGCCAGGCTCTGCGCGGCGATCGAGTCCGAGAAGGCCACGGTTCTCTACGCCGTTCCGGCCATCTACGAGAAGCTCGCCGCGTGGGAAGAGGTCGAGGGCGCCGACTTCTCCTCGCTCCGGCTCGCCGTCTCCGGCTCTGCTGCTCTCTCCCCTGCGCTTGCCCGCAAGGTATCTTCGCTCCTGGGCCAGGATGTCCTGGAGCGCTACGGGAGCACCGAGAGTGGGCTGAG
>DASZKL010000311.1:0-2850 GCA_035947015.1 Rubrobacteraceae bacterium | reverse complement strand
TTTTATCGCCCCTCTGGGCGCGGGCGCGACGTCTGCCCTCGGCTTCCTGTGCGCACCGCTCTCATTCGACCTCGTGCGCAGCCTCTACGGTCGACTGGACGAGCTCGACTGGGCTGCGGCGAACGCGGCGCTCGAGGATATGGAGGAGGAGGGCAGGGACCTCTTGCGCGCCTCCGGTGTCGCCGACGCCGACATAAGGGTGCGTCGCCTCTGCGAGATGCGATACACCGGCCAGGGACACGAGGTGACCGTGGAGTTGCCAGACGGCGAGCTAGGACCCGAGGACGCCGAGCGGTTGACGGCGTTCTACCGGAAAGAGTACCTGCGGTTGTACAACCGGGAGGGGCCGAACGTTCCCCTCGAGGCGCTCACCTGGCGCCTCGAAGTCGCCGCGCCGCGGCCCGAGATACGGCTCGAGGGCGAGGAGGGGGCCTCCTACCCCGCGGAGCGGGCGCAGAAGGGCGCGCGGGAGATCTACCTGCCAGAGGATGCAGGTTTCACCAGGGTGCCGGTCTACGACCGTTACAGCCTCGCCCCAGGCGCGACCTTCGAAGGTCCGGCGGTCGTCGAAGAACGGGAGTCCACGGTCATCCTCGGCCCCGAAGGGCGGGCCGAGGTCGACGGGGCGCGGAATCTGATCGTGAGGTTGCAGACTTGACACGCTTCGATCCGATCCTGCTCGAGGTCCTCTGGAACCGCCTGGTCTCCGTCGTCGAGGAGCAGGCGCGCGCGCTGATGCGCACCTCCTTCACGAGCGTGGTGCGGGAGGCCGGCGACCTCTCCGCCGGGATGTTCGACCGGCGAGGCAGGATGGTCGCCCAAGCCGTTACGGGCACGCCAGGCCACGTCAACGCGATGGCCACGAGCATGCACCACTTCCTGCGGGAGATCCCGGCTGACGACCTCGAGCCGGGAGACGTGCTCCTCACCAACCACCCCTGGCAGACCTCCGGCCACCTCAACGACTTCACGGTGATCACCCCGATCTTCCGCGACGGCGAGCTCGTCGCTTACTTCGGCAATTGCTGCCACGCCCTCGATGTCGGGGGCAGGGGCCTTGGCGCGGACGGGCGCCAGGTCTACGAAGAGGGGCTCCTCGTGCCTGTGACCCGCCTGTTCCGTCGCGGCGAGCCAAACGAGGAACTCTTCCGCCTCATCCGCGCCAACGTGCGGGCGCCGTTCGAGGTCGTCGGCGACCTCCACGCCCAGGCCTCGAGCAACGACGTCGGCGGCGCGCGGCTCCTCGAGATGATCGAGGAGTTCGACCTCGGCGACATCGAATCCCTCTCGGATGAGATCTGCTCCCGCTCCGAGAGCGCGATGCGCGAAGCCATAGCGGCCCTGCCCGACGGCCTCTACGCGAACGAGGCTTACACCGACGGCTTCGACGAGCAGATCCGGCTCTCCGTAACGCTCCGCGTCGAGGGAGAAGAGATGCACATCGACTACGATGGCTCTTCGCCCCAGAGCGACCGCGGCATCAACGTCGTCCTCAACTACACCGCGGCGTACACTACCTTCGGGGTGAAGTGCGCGATCAGCCCCGAGGTGCCGAACAACGACGGCAGCTTCCGCCCCATACACGTCACGGCGCCAGAGGGTTGCATCCTGAACGCCCTCTACCCTGCGCCCGTAGGCGCCAGGCACATCATCGGCCACTTCCTGCCGGGTTTGATCCACGGCGCCCTGGCCCAGGCTATACCGGAGCGGGTGCTGGCCCAGGGGGCAGACAGCCTCTGGAACACACAGATCACGGGCCAGCGGGAAGGTGGAGATCCCTTTACGTACGTGTTCTTCTCGGGCGGTGGCATGGGGGCCCGTTCCACAGGGGACGGGCTGTCGGCCACGGCCTTCCCCAGCGGCATCCGCGGCGTGCCGGCCGAGGTGATCGAGAGCATCTCTCCCGTCATCATGCACAGGCGCGAGCTCCGCCCCGACTCCGAAGGACCGGGACGCTTCAGGGGCGGCTTCGGTCAGGAGATGGAGATCGGGGTTCGCAGCAACTCCCCCTGGACCCTTTCGGCTATGTACGACCGCACAAGGTGTCCGGCGCAGGGTATATGCGGCGGCAACCCCGGGGCCACGGGAACGGTAGGCACCTCGGAAGGGAGAGACTTGCACCCGAAACGGCAGCAGCGGATAGGGGCGGACGAGAAGGTCATCCTGAGCCTGCCTGGCGGAGGGGGTTTCGGCTCTTCTGCGGAGAGGGATCCCGCCCTGGTCGCCCGCGACGTCTCTGACGATCTCGTCTCGGTCGAGCGCGCTCGCGATGTCTACGGGGTAGTCTTGACGGAGACCGACCGCCACGGCGAGTACACCGCCGACACCGAAGCTACAGGGCGTCTGCGCGAGGAAGCAACGTCCCAGCCGAAAGATCCACGAGAGGAGCGAGGCACTCCGCCCCCGGGGTAGAGACACTATCGGCTTGCGGGTCGGCTCGACGAACCGTGTAGCGGGGGCCTCCAACGGGTATGAAGGTCTCGTGGCGAGAGCGCTCATCGACGATAGGTACGCGTTGCGAGGCCCTGTGGGCAGCGGAGGCATGGCCGATGTCTTCCTGGCTCACGACGAGGTCCTCGATCGGGACGTGGCGCTCAAGCTGCTGAAGGACGAGTACGCCGAAGACGAGGAGTTCATAGAGCGCTTCAAGCGCGAGGCTCGGAACGCCGCCGCCCTCTCTCACCCGAACATCGTCTCCATCTTCGATACGGGCGAGACCGAGGACGGAGCTTACTACATTGCCATGGAGTACCTGCCCGGCGGTACCCTCAAGGCCCGCATCCGGAAACACGGGGCGCTACCGCTCCCGATGGCGACCGAGGTGGCGCTCCAGACCGCAGAGGCCCTGCA
>DASZKL010000310.1:0-3269 GCA_035947015.1 Rubrobacteraceae bacterium | reverse complement strand
TCCGCCAGGCAGAGTATTTCTGCGTACTCCTGGTGGAGTATTTTTTCCCTCCCACCCGCGTACTCCTCCGAGGCTACTACCACTTTTGGGGATCGGCCCCGTTGAGCAGGGCGGCTTCAATCTCCCGCTCAAGCTCCTCTGTAGGGCACGGCCACGCCACCAGGCCTACCAGTTCTTCCCGCCCGTTTCGTGAGGTGGCCGAGGCCGTAACAAGCTCCAACACCGGCACCCCCGCCGTCGCCGCGGTGCCCCTCACGTGCCCAAGGAAGGCCTTCCGGCGCTTGGCGCTCATCCTGGGCGCGAAGATGACCAGCCTAAGCTCCTCATCGAGCGGTTCGGTCGGGTCCTCGGTGAGAAGGGATCCGTTGAGGAAGCGCGCGTCGAAGCCGACGCCCTCGAGCGCCACCTCCAGAGTCCGGCCAACCAGCAGGTCCCCGCCGAGGATGGCCATCTTGATCGGGGCAGCTTTGCGTCGGGGCACCTTGCTGGCTCCTTGTTAGGTCATCTTTGGCTAGTACAGCTGGATTATGGGGCCAGGACGGGTCCTCGCCTATCCGCCGGGCGGAGTACTTCGCATACTCCGGGTGGAGTATTTTGGCCTTGGATGGGCGGCTTTCTAGGTAGAGGCGGGGGCGAGGAGCCCGAGCTCGGAGGCGCGAACCGCTGCTTGGGTGCGGTCGGAGACCCCCAGCTTGCCGATTATGCGCTGCACGTGGGTTTTCACGGTCAGAGTACTCAAGAAGAGACTCTGCGCTATCTCATTATTGGTCTGCCCCTGGGCCACCAGGCGCAACACCTCGAGCTCCCGCTTGGTCAGCGAGTGAGGGAGCGGGTGCGGGCGTTTGTGTGATTGTGAGTCTGAGGACGGTTCCGCCTCTTGCGCGGTCCCGCTACCTAGGTGACTGATCACGTACATGGCGAGCTCCTGGTTCAGAGGGGACTCGCCCTCTAGCACCCTATGTATGGCGCTCATCATCTGGCTGTTGGGGGAGCCTTTCAGGACGTAGCCAGCGGCGCCCGCCTTCACCGCCTCGAGCAGGTAGTCGGGGTTCTCCTGCATGGTCACCATCAGAACGCTCGTTTCGGGATGTCTTTGCTTGATCTCTCGTGTAGCCGCCAGCCCGTCCATCTTGGGCATACGAACGTCCATCAAGACCAGATCTGGCCGCAAGCGAGAGCATATCTCGACGGCCTCACGCCCGTCCTCCGCCTCGCCGACCACCTCGAAGATCTCCTCGCGGGCCAACATGCCCCGGAAACCCTGCCGCACGAGGCCATGGTCGTCGGCTATGACGATCCGGACCGGGGTGGATCGTCCCTCTGGCTGCACCTCACCCCTCGTCATCGCTCTCCCCTTCCGCGTCGGTCTCCTCCTGCAGCGCAACCTCCGCTACCACCACCGTGCCGGCTCCTGGTTCGCTTTGGATCTCGAAGTGACCCCCGAGCAGCGCGACCCGCTCGCGCATGCTGGAGAGGCCGATCTTCTCGCCCGGATCGGCCCCGTCCGTTACGCCCTCCGCCACGAACCCCCGCCCCCAGTCGCGGACTTGGAGGCGGACCGCTTGACCGCGGCGCTCGAGCGCTACGTGCGCCCTGTCCGTTCGTGCGTGCCTGCGCACGTTCGTAAGCGCCTCCTGAGCGACCCTAAAAAGCGCCGTCTCCACTACTTCTGGCAGGCGCCCTCCTCCAAGGGTTTCCTCGTAGGTCGCCCGTAGCCCCTCCTCGGAAAGCCTCTCCACCTGCAGGCGGAGCGCGGTCGCCAGCCCGAAGTCGTCGAGCACAGTGGGGCGCAAGTCGGCGACCACGTTGCGTGCTTCTCTGACCGTGTCCTGGAGCATCTCCAGGGCTTCATCGAGCTCTTCTTTGCTGCTGGTGGAGCTGGGAGGGTTATCCGCGGCGAAGTTCTGCAGGTGCTGGTAGGCGGCGGCAGCAACCTGGGCGAGCCCGTCGTGTACTTCGTAGGCCACACGGCGCCGCTCCTCCTCCTGGGCGGTCACGAGCTTGCCCACGAGGTCTTGCAGTCGGCGTCTGTGCTCGGCGATCTCCTCGTAGAGCTGGGCGTTCTCCAGCGAGCTCGCGGCCTGGTTGGCCAGGCTGGAGAAGGTCTCCATAGCCCCGCTCTCCGCCAGGTGCTTCGGGCCGTAGACCTCGAGTACGCCGACGACCCGGTCGCGCACCCGCAGCGGCACGAACAACCCTGCGAGGCGCTCCCCTTGCAGGTCCGTGCTCTCCGTCTCCAACAGCCTTTCCTCTTCGGTCTCGAAGGCCGCCTGGAGCGCGGCTCTGGCCTCCGGCTCATTACGGATCGAAGTGAGGAGGCTCTCCGGTCCGATCGTGCGCCACGCGCGCAGACGCTTCCCGCCCTCGCTCAGGTTGATGATCGCCGCCGTCGCACCGGAGAGCCGCCCTACGATCTCGAGCAAGCTCGATCCGATCTCCTCGCGCTCGAGGCTGGAGCTCAAGAGCTGACCCGTTTCGTACAAGGCGATTAGCGAGTCGAGGCGGCGCCTTAGCTCCTCTTCGGTTCTCTTGCGCTCGGTGACGTCGTGGGCCACGACGCATATGATCTCCTTGCCGCTGTAGGAGATCGCGCTTGCGGCGACCTCCACGTCGATGAGAGAACCGTCCTTGCGCCGATACCGCCTCTCGCCGATAAAGTGGTGCCCTTTCTCAAGGACAAGGTGGACGTTGCGCTCGATGTCCTCGTGGTCGTGGGCGACGATATCGTAGAGCGTCAGTCGGCGGAACTCCTCGGTCGAGTAACCCAGCGAGCGGTGGAGCGTGGCGTTGGCTTGGATAATGCGCTTGGTCTCGACGTCCACCAGAAAGATGTTCTCTGTCGCCTGCTCGACCACGCTGCGATAGAGCTCCTCGTTCTCGTGTAGTTTTCTCTCAGCCTCCTTGCGCTCTGTGATGTCGCGCATGACCTTCGAGAAGCCCCGCAGGTTCTTCTCCTCGTCTCTCAACGCCGTGATCAGCACGCTTGCCCAGAACCTCGAGCCGTCCTTTCTGACCCTTACACCCTCTTCCTCGTAGCTGCCCTCCTCCGTGGCCACGCGCAGCTCCTTCTCCGAGTGGCCGCGCTCGGCGTCCTCTTCGGCGTAGAAGACCGAGAAGTGCTTGCCGAGGATCTCCTCGGCCCTGTATCCATTGATTCGCTCAGCCCCCTCATTCCAGCTGGTGATGCGCCCTTCGGGGTCAAGCATGAAGATGGCGTAGTCCTTCACTCCTTGCACTAGGAGCCTGAAGCGTTCCTCGCTCCGGCGCAG
>DASZKL010000309.1:0-4940 GCA_035947015.1 Rubrobacteraceae bacterium | reverse complement strand
CGATGATCTTGCTTACCGCGAGGAGCCGCTTCACCGCGTGATCCGTCGGCGAGGGGTGGTTGGCCGCCTCCCTGTCGAGGGAGGCGTTCAGCTCCTCTACCTTGTTGTGTCGTGCCACGTGACCGAAGTACGTGACTCCTTCATCCGCTTTGGGGTGAGCTAGCTTGGGCCACACCGCCCCGGCAAGCGCTACGAGCGCGGCGCAGGCCAACGCGACCCCCAGCCACAACAACCACTGGTAGACCCCGAGGGTTCTCGGATCCCACTGCTCGAAGGCGGCTGCGTGGGCGAGCCCGACCAGCGCCAACCCGAAGACGCTCAGCAGGATCGACGCCTTGAGGTCGATGCGCTCCAGCTCCTCCCGGCTCTCTCTGAGGAGCGCCTCGACCAGCGCGGTGCGAACCTCCTTCACCTCGTCGATCTCGGTCGAGTCGGCTACGCCAGGGCCGTCTTCTATCGCGCTCATTAGAGTATCCTCCGCTTTCTGTCTTACTTGCTTGCCTGCGAGCCGCCCTTCGATAATACTCGCCTCGATATAAATGATCGTACCATCCGGAAGGGTTGCGATCCATACCTCCTACCGCAGGGCACCAAAGGGCCCAAACCCGGCGGCAAATGGGATCGGCGTTCTGACAATTTCTACGTGGAGAGCTGTGGACGCTTGGGATCTGGTGTTTCGTACAGGACCGTGAGCGAGGATTCTAGGTGCTTTCTGAAAGTGCGGTGGGTCTGTTATCATTGGCGCATAGGTGGCAAGTCTGGGTCGGGCGCAATGACCCTCGGCCCTCGGAGGAGAAAGCGACCATAGAGTGACCGAGGGGACGTCCGGCAGGAAAACGGTCAAGAGGACGAGCAGGAAAAGGTCCAACATACCCACAGGCACCGTTACCTTCCTCTTCACCGACATAGAGGGCTCAACCGCCATGTGGGAGGACCACCCGGAGCAGATGCAGGAGGCCCTGGCCCGCCACGACGAGATCCTCCACGCCGCCATCGAGGCGCGCGGCGGCTACGTCTTCAAGATGATGGGCGACGCCTGTTACGCAGCTTTCGGGAATACCAGGGAGGCCCTCGAGGCAACGCTCGCGGCCCAGCGGGCCCTCTTCGCCGAGAAGTGGCAGAAGGGCACCGAGATAAGGGTGCGCATGGCCTTGCACACCGGAGTGCCCGAGGAGAAAGAGGGCGACTACTTCGGTCCTCCTGTCAACCGGGTTTCGCGGCTGCTCTCGGCCGGGCACGGGGGCCAGGTCCTCCTCTCGGCGGTGACCTACGGGCTGGTGCGCGACGTGGTGAGGCACATGGAGGCCGGCGCGGACCTAAGGGACCTGGGCGAGTATCGCTTGAGGGATTTGAGGTACACGGAGCGCATCTACCATCTCGTGGTGCCGGACCTGCCCTCCGAGTTCCCACCCCCCAAGGGCGAGCCCATCACCGCGGGGACACTCCCAGACCAGCACCAGACGCCTACTCCTACTCCGCAAGAGCAGCAGACTCACCCTCCTGGCACGCGAGAAGAGATACCGCCCGCTGCAGATACCCCCGCTCAGACTGGGACGCCGCCTGGAGAGGCAGAGCACGCCGCTGTGGCACCCCCTCCTCCTCGGGCCGAGCGCTACACACGCAAGGGGGTAATAGGCGGCGGGGGGATGGCCGAGGTCTATCTTGCCCACGACGAGATCCTCGATCGCGACGTGGCCTTGAAGGTCTTGAGACGCCAGTACGCCGATGACGAGCGCTTGGTGGAGCGCTTCAGGCGCGAGGCAACGAACGCAGCTTCGCTCTCCCACCCCAACATCGTTGCGGTCCACGACCGCGGCGAGACCGACGATGGAGCGTACTACATAGTCATGGAGCACGTGGCGGATGGTACGCTGAAGGACCGCATCCAGAAGGAGGGTGCGCTGCCCCCCTCGGTGGCCACCGCACTGGCGTTGCAGATAGCCAAGGCCCTCGACGCCGCCCATCGGCGTGGGATCATCCACAGGGACGTGAAGCCCCAGAACGTCCTGCTCACCGAAGAAGGGGAGGCAAAGGTAGCGGACTTCGGCATAGCTCGGGCCGCCGCATCCTCGACGATGACCAAGACAGGCTCCGTTCTGGGAACGGCCTACTACATATCCCCCGAGCAGGCGTTGGGCCAGCCAGCCAGCCCGCAGAGCGACCTCTACTCGCTAGGAGTCGTCCTCTACGAGATGCTTACCGGCGAGTTGCCCTACGATGCGGAGACCCCGATGGGGATCGCGATGAAGCACGTCAGCGGTCAGATGCGTCCCCCCAAAGAGGTCAACCCGAACGTGCCAGAGGGGATAAACGCCGTTGCAATTCGGCTCCTGGCCCCAGATCCCAAGGACCGCTACAAGAGCGCCACCGAGGTTGTGGAGGACCTCGAGCGGGTGCAGCGCGGAGAGCTCCCGGCGAGCGTGAGCGCGGATCAGGCCGAGGAACCCTCGCCCGCGCCGGAGGCGATCGCGGCGCCATCGGACTCGGATAGGAGCGGTGGTCGCGTCGATACACCGGAAGATCCGGGCTCCGGGGTCGAGACAGAGGAGCGACAGACCGTCCCGCCCCCGCCTGCGCCACCTACAGCTCCCGGGGATGGAGGAGGGAGACGGCCTAGGGCATTGCCCTTGGTCCTGGCCGCGGCCGCGATCGTTGCGTTGGTGGCGGCGGTCTTGGTGCTGCGCGCCCTGGGAGGACCAGATACTGTCCAGGTCCCCTCTCTCGAAGGCCAGGAGCTCGCAGCGGCGAGGCAGCAGGTGGGCGATGATTTCGAACTAGTCAGCGCCGATGAAAAGAGCAGCGGCGAACCGAAGGGCACCATCCTGGAGCAGGACCCGGAGCCGGGAGCCCAGATGCCGGAAGGCGAGGAGATCTCGCTAGTGGTCAGCTCCGGATCCGAGAAGGTCGCGGTCACGGATGAGGTTGGCAAATCCAAGGACGAAGCCTCGCCCGGGAAGGCGCAAGAATACAACCTGATCCAGGACCCCACAGGCGGGCTAACGGCAGAGGTGCCCCCGAGTTGGGGGATCGATACCGGACTGGACTCGGAATTTCCTGCCGGATACGAGAATCCAAGAAACTGGTCGAACTTCGCGGGCGAGGAGATCATCTCCTCGATTACGACCGCGAGCAGCCTCGATGGTTGGTACACGGGCGCAGCGTCGGGTGCGTACCTCGTGGCCTCAAAGACGCTGGCGCAGAACTACTCAGACGACGACCTCATCTTCTACGGTCTTTTTTCGGGCCTGGCTAACAACTGCGTGCAGGGCCCCTACGAAGACTTCAGCAACCCAAATCTGTCGGGGAAGATGCAGACCTGGAGCAACTGCGGCGGACAGGGCATAACCACCTATGTAGTGTCTGCCGCGCCCGAGGGCCGCGAGTGCGTGGTGGTGATTCAAGCCATAGTGCGTAAGGATAGCAACAGCCAGGCCGTCCAACATATACTCGACACCGCGAATGTAAATTGCGGCCAGATCGCCGGGATCGACGCGGGAGGTCAAGACGCCGAGGTTGCCAGCTCGGGCGCCGACGTCCCGCCGGGCTAGCCTGAGGGGCTACCGCCTGGGTGCGATATCCTGACCCCTGAAACCGCCTTACGTCGAGATCCGGCGCGACACGCTACCATTGCTAGAGGCATGCGCGTTGTCGTCGGGGAACGAGAGTGAAGTGTAATCGTCCGATTCCGGCCGGAGTGCAGGTCGAGCTAGAGAGATAGGAAGCCGGCCGCATTGGGATTGGTGGAGATCATGCTTCGCTCAGGTTGGCGCAGGCCAACTGCGAGGAATTTCCCGAACCGGCGGCGTGGACGTTGATGTACGTGGGTCCCTCCGAGAAGAGCTGCTCGAGCGTGGCCCCTTGGAGCGTGGTAGTGCTCGCCCCGTTGCCTCGCCCGTCCGGTTCAACCGGAGATAAGGGGTACTCGATCTCTTCGTCGCCTCCGGCGTGCCCATGGCCTTCGCCGTGCTCATGATCTGCGGCGGCGCATGAGCCAGGGTGGATGTGAGCCAGGTACGCGGCATTGGATTGCGCCAGGTTTCGCACTTCCATTGTGACCTTGACCCCTTGCTCGTTTGGATCGAATGAGGCTGTACCGCTAACGTTGGAGCCGTTGGCGCTCTGGAGCGAGATCTCGACGGGTGCCACGTTCTCTTGCCTTAGCATCCCGCGCATCAGCGCGATCTCCTGCCGCTGCGACGCCGCCATGTACTCGGCGAGTCGTCGAACCTCGGGGCGATCGGTGCGCTCGAGCACGGCCTCGATCATCGGGATCGCGCCCTTGTGGTGCGGGATCATGAGCAACAAGAATAGGGTGTCTGCCTCCTTGGGTGAAGCCGTCATCAATCGGTTGAGCTCTTCGGGGGTGGCCATGCCTGGCATGTTGCCCTCGGTGGGGTGTCCCATCCAGCTCATGGCGGGTTCGTCCCCGGTGCTCTGAAGGTTCCACGCAGCGAGCCAGCCTTGCATATGCCCGATCTCGCCCCGCTGGGAGAGGGTGATCTGCTGCGCGAGAGTTCGGATCGATTCGTTTTCGGTCCGGTCGCGCACGATCTCGGCCATCTGCACCGCCTGGGCGTGATGGATCATCATGTCTCGGGCGAAGCCGGCCTCGGGTGAGCCATCGCCGGGCGGTCGGGAGGTCGCGTACAGCGCGAGCGATACGCCCGCCACGAGGACAGCGGCGAACGCTGCTACCAGCGGCGCTATGTTCCGCAGGGGATTGTGGTCAGCGCGCGGCGCCTTCGACCCGTAACGTTTGGTCTCAGCCATCGGCTAGAGTTTATCCCCCGGGAATTGTGCCCGCGATGTCCTACCTCTCGACGCTCTGGACATCCTCGCTTCCGATCCGTCCGTAGCGGTTGCGCTTTGGATCAGCTCGGCGTCTCCGGGAGCGCGAGAGTCGCGCTCGCGGTGGCCGCCAGCTCGATCATGGAGCGCAG
>DASZKL010000308.1:0-1600 GCA_035947015.1 Rubrobacteraceae bacterium | reverse complement strand
CAAGACGATCGGATCTTACGGCTGTCGCCGGCAGTAGGGTAGTTCAGCCGGTCGCTGGCTCTATCGTCGCCGACATCGACCCCTTGCAGCGCGGGATCAGCGGGTCGGGACCGAACGCCTGGATCTGGTCGCGCTTCAACTCGGCCCGCTCCAGGTTCGTCGTAGCGACGATGACCCTTCCTGTGGTGTCCACCTCGACGGCCATCCGGTAGCTCTTCTCCGGCGGGTGTCCGAAGAGCACCTTCAGCATGTGGATCACGTACTCATAGCTGTGATCGTCGTCGTCGAGCAGGATCACGTTGTACGGCGGTAGACCCTCTGTCTTCTGCCCTTCTTTCTCTTGGGGTCGCGCGATGGTGCTCGACATGACCTGGTCTTGACTCCTCTACCTGCGCTTCCACTCCGGCTTGCGCTTCTCGAGGAAGGCGCAGATGCCCTCCTGGGCGTCTGCAAAGGAGGCGTTGAAGGACATGACCTCCTTCGTGTAGGCGTACGCCTGCTCGACGGGCATCTCGATCTGGCGGTAGAAGGCCTGCTTGCCGACCCCCACGACGAGCGGGCTCGCCTCGGCGATCTTGTCTGCGAGCTTCTGCGTCTCCGCTTCGAGCTCCTCCGCGGGCACGACCTTGTTCACCAGCCCATGGGCCAGTGCTTCCTCGGCGGAGATAAAGTCGCCGGTCAGGAGCATCTCCATCGCCTTCTTCTGGCCGATCGCGCGGCTCAGGGCCACCATCGGGGTCGAGCAGAAGAGCCCGATCCTGACGCCGGGGGTGGCGAAGCGGGCCTCCTCCGAAGCGACGACGAGGTCGCACGTCGCCGCGAGCTGGCATCCGGCGGCGGTGGCGACGCCGTGCACCTTTGCGATTACCGGTTGAGGGATGGCCTGAACAGTCTCCATCAGCTCGCAGCAGACGTCGAAGAGGTGCCTGTAGAACTCGGGGTCACGGCCTACCATCTCGGAGAGGTCGTGCCCTGCGCAGAAGGCCGGGCCGTTGCCGCCGAGGACGACGACCTGTACCTCCTTGCTCTCGCCTATAGCCTTGAGGGAGTCGATGAGCTCTTGCATGTGGGCCAGAGACAGGGCGTTTCGCTTCTCGGGACGGTTCATGGTGAGGCGCGCTGTAGTACCGTCCATCTCGAAGAGAATATGTTCGTAGGTCCTTCTCTCAGCTTCGATCATAGAGGTACTCCTTCGTAATATCGCGTCTCGACCAACTCGGTGCGTCCTCCGATCTCGACGCTCCCGTCAGGCTGAGGCTCGGCCAGGATCAGGGAGCCCTCGCCCTGCCGGATCTTGATCCTGCGCCCCAGCCAGGCAGCCAGCCTGACGGCGTGAGAGCCCGTTGCTTCGTCTTCTAAAACGCCGATGCGTGGTAGGAACACCCGGACGCGCACGACTCCCGCTTCTCTATCTTGCCAGGCCCACACCCCCGCGAGGTCGTGGCCGTCGGGCGGACCCTCGAGCGCCTCCACCTCGGCGGGGGAACCGAGCTCGATGTGCTCGAACGGCGGCGCCCACTCGGGTCTCCCGGAGATAAAGGTGAGGTCGTCCTCGAACCTGACAGGAACCTCGCCCGCCGGCGGACGCAGGACCGAAACT
>DASZKL010000307.1:0-1539 GCA_035947015.1 Rubrobacteraceae bacterium | reverse complement strand
CGGGCGTGCAGTACGACAAGCTCATCGAGGCAACCCGCGGCCAGATCGAGCGTCGCTACGACCGGACCCCCGAGGACAAGGCTTTTCGGGAGATGATCTTCCAGATCTTCCCCTACCCGAAGCGCTGGTAGAGCCTCAGGGGGGCCGCCATCAGGCGCAGCCGCTCCGGGTAGGGGAAGATCTGGAAGATCATCTCCCGAAAAGCCTTGTCCTCGGGGGTCCGCTCGTAGCGACGCTCGATCTGGCCGCGGGTTGCCTCGATGAGCTTGTCGTACTGCACGCCCGAGGGGCACGCGGTCACGCAGGCCATGCAACCCAGGCAGAGATCCCAGTGGCGCACCATGGTGTCGTCCATCGGTTCCTCGGTTAGACCCTTGTTCATCAGGTAGATGCGTCCCCTCGGGGAGTCCATCTCCTCACCCCAGAGCACGTACGTCGGGCAGGTCGGCAGACAGAAGCCGCAGTGGACGCAGTCGTCTATCAGGTCCTTCTCCGGCGGGTGATGGTCGTCGAAGGCCGGGAACACGTAGCTGCCGCTCTCGGGACGATCCCTCCCCACGGTCTGCTGCAGCGAGTCCGTGGTGGCGGCGAAGGTCTCCCTCGGGACGTCCTCGGGGCTACCGGCGCCGATGGCCTCGGCTGCCGCCTCTTCGCGGTGTGTACCCTCGTCGTCGCGCCGCTCGGTAGCGTCGGTCGCCTCGTAGCGACCCTCGCCGTTGCGCTCGGTCACTAGATACCTCCTATGAACCGGCCGGGGTTCAGGCCCCACCGGGGATCGAACTTCTCCTTTACCCGCCTGGCGAGCCCGAGGTAGTCGCCGCCGTCGTCCCACGTGCCGACGCGATTTTTCAGGACCAGCGGGGCCTTCTGCAGGGTGACGCTCCCCCCTCTGCGGACCCAGATCTCGCGCAGCTCGCCCAAGAAGTGGGCGGCATCCTCGTCCCCACCCGAGAACCCGACGAAGGTGACGCCGCTCGCCGCGTGGCCCGTGAGGCGGGGATGGCCGAGACCCCTGCGCTCCGCCGCACCGAGCACAGATCCCAGCACGTGAGCCAGGTCAGCCGGCGGAGCGGCGATCTTGATCACTACCTCGTCGTCACCGGCCGCAGGCGGTTGCAGCGGGCCGAGGTTTTCCATCTCCTCGTCCGAGAGCTCCCGCACCTCACCGAAGGGCTTCAGGAGGAAGGAGGCCGTCTCTACCTTCGCCTCGACGCCGCTCTGTATGCTCTCCACGAGGACCGTGAGGAGCCTGATGTCCTCGCTCCAGTGCAGCTCGACCGCCGTAGCTTCTATCTGGGAGTGCATTATCGTCTGGGCCGCCTCGCCGGCTTCTTGCGGGCTCTCGACCTCGACGGCGACCGTCCGGGCCGCCTCGGGGACAGGGTGGAGCCGGAAGTTCGCGGTCGCGATGATACCCAGAGTTCCCAAAGAACCGGTGAACAGCTTCGAGAGGTCGTAGCCGGCGACGTTCTTGACCACCTTGCTGCCGGCCTTGGCGACCGTCCCGTCGTGCAGGACGACGGTTATGCCGATGATCAG
>DASZKL010000306.1:0-1677 GCA_035947015.1 Rubrobacteraceae bacterium | reverse complement strand
TGCCTAAGCTCCCCGTGCGCATAGAGTGTTACGACATCTCGAACACGATGGGTACGAACTCGGTAGCCTCCATGGTCGTGTTCCAGGGCGGGCGCCCGGCGAAGGGCGAGTACCGGCGGTTCAGGATCAGAACCGTCGAGGGCGCGGACGACCCCGCTAGCATGGCCGAGGTGATCCGTCGTCGACTCGAGCGCCTCAAGGCGGGCGACGAGAAGTTCATGCCCGCCCCGGACCTGATCCTGCTCGACGGCGGTAAGGGCCAGCTCTCCGCGGTGGTCCCGGTCCTGGAAGAGTTCAAGGTCGGCGACGAGCTACCGGACATCCCCTTGCGCTCGCTCGCCAAGCGCGACGAGGAGGTCTTCGAGCCGGGACGCCCGGAGCCGGTGGTGCTGGCCCGTAACTCGCCTGAGCTGCACCTCCTTCAGCGCGTCCGCGACGAGGCGCACCGTTTCGCGAATACCTATCATCGGAAGCTGCGAGGACAGGCCATGACCGCCTCCGTCCTCGACGAGCTGCCAGGCGTGGGACCTACGCGTAAGAAGAGGATCCTGGCCCACTTCGGCACCCCCGAGGCGTTCCTCAACGCCTCCCTCGAGGAACTGGAGGCCGTGCCCGGCCTCCCCGGGAGGGTCGCCCGCGAGCTCCACGCGAGGTTGCACAGATAGGAATCAGGTCTCAGGCATCAGCAAATCTACCTGTAGCCTGAAACCTGAGGTCTGAAGCCTTAGAGCTTGTCAACTCTAATATTGCGCATTTTCGTTGCAAGCGGGTGAATGGGATGCTACGCTCAGGCGCCGAGATGGTCTGTACGTCGCACGAGAGGTGGGCGACGCGGCATGAGCGATAGGGTGCCGCGGGATAGCGGCTCCTCGGAGGCGGACAAACGCCGCATCGTTATCATCACCGGACTCTCGGGAGCCGGCAAGTCCAACGCCCTGCAAGCCTTCGAGGACGCGGGGTATTTCTGCATAGACAACCTGCCGCCGCGCATGATCCCCGCCGTCATGGAGACCGCCGCACAGGGGAACGGGGGACCCGACGGTGTGGTCGTGGTCATGGACATCCGGGGACGTCGCTACTTCGGAGAAGAGCTCGAGCGAAGCCTCGAGGCTGTGGAGAGAGAGGACGGGTGGGAGCGCCGAATCCTGTTCATCGAGTCCGACGATCCCACGCTCGTCAGGCGCTACAAGGAGAGCCGCAGGCCGCACCCGGCCGCCATAAACGGCGATATCCTCGAGGCGATCCGGGCAGAGCGGCGGGATCTGGCCGCCCTGAAGGAGAAGGCGGACCTCGTCGTGGATACCTCTGGATACTCGGCGCTGGATACCCGTCTCAGGTTCAAGAGGCTGGCCGAATCGTTCTCGAACCGGCTCACGGTGAGCCTGATCTCCTTCGGCTTCAAGCACGGTGCCCCGCTGGACGTCGACACCCTCTTCGACGTCCGCTTCTTGCCGAACCCCCACTACGACCCCGAGCTGCGGCCGCTCACGGGCCACGACGAACCCGTGCGCGAGGCTGTCCTGGGCCAGGTCGACGCGCGGAAGTTCCTCGAGATGACAAGCGGACTGCTCTCCTTCCTCATCCCGCGCTACGCCGCGGAGGGGAAGACATACTTTACTTTAGGCGTCGGCTGCACCGGCGGCCGGCACCGCTCTGTCGTCATCGTCGAGGAGCTGT
>DASZKL010000305.1:0-1664 GCA_035947015.1 Rubrobacteraceae bacterium | reverse complement strand
CCGACGTGCTCGTGGTACCACTCCCACGCCCGCGGGTTGATGGGCTCGCCGACGGTGCCGAGCAGCCTCAAGCTGGAGAGGTCGTGCTTCTCCAGGCCCTCGGTCCCGCCCTTTATGAACGCCCGGATGGCGGTCGGGGCGGTGTAGAGGATCGTGACCTTGTGGTCCTCGACGACCTGCCACCAGCGGTCGCTCTCCGGGTAGGTGGGCGTCCCCTCGAACATGAGGGCCGTCGCCCCGTTAGAGAGAGGCCCGTAGACGATGTAGGAGTGGCCGGTGACCCACCCGATGTCGGCGGTGCACCAGTAGATGTCGTCGTCCTTGAGGTCCATCACCCACTTGGTCGTGGCCTTGACCTGCGTCATGTAGCCGCCCGTCGTGTGCACGATGCCCTTCGGCTTGCCGGTAGAGCCGGAGGAGTAGAGGATGTAGAGGATGTCCTCGGAGTCCACCTCCTCGGCCGGGCACTCGTCGTCGGCCTCGGCCATGAGGTCATCCCACCAGTTGTCCCGGCCCTCGGCGAAGTTAACGTCGTCGCCGGTGCGCCTGACCACGACCACGCTCTCTACGCTCGGCGCGTCCTCGAGGGCCTCATCGGCGTTCTGCTTGAGGGGGGTATTCTTGCCGCCCCTGGGTCCGGAGTCGGCGGTGACGAGCACCTTCGCCTCGCAGTCGTTGATCCTGTCGCGCAGAGCGTCGGCGGAGAAGGCGCCGAAGACCACCGAGTGCGGGGCCCCGATGCGGGCGCAGGCCAGCATGGTGATGGGCAGCTCGGGGATCATGGGCAGGTAGATCGAGACCGGGTCGCCTCTCTGCACCCCCAGGCTCTTGAGGACGTTGGCGAACTTCTCGACCTCGGCCTTGAGCTCGGAGTAAGTGAACGTCCGGGTGTCGCCCGGCTCGTCGCCCTCCCAGATCAGGGCGGTCTTGTCGCCCCTGCCCTGCTCGACGTGGTGATCCAGGCAGTTGTAGGAGACGTTGGTCTTGCCGCCGACGAACCACTGGGCCTCCGGGGGATCCCACTTCAGTACCTCGTCCCACTCCTTGAACCAGTGCAGCTCGCGGGCTCGCTCCGCCCAGAACGCCTCGAAGTCCCTCTCGGCCTCCTCGTAGATCGAAGGGTCATTCACGTTCGCCTGCTGGGTAAACTCTTCCGGCGGATCGTAGGTGCGGCCCTGCGTTTCTTCGGCCATCTCTCTCCTTTCTCCCGGTGTTACGCGGTCACCGTACCCGCGCAGCGCCGGACGGGCTCTGTCTTGAGCGTCCGTGTTGTCGCCTGTGCCAGGATGGGTTCCCTCTCCACGTTTACCTGTATACCGTTTGTAAGATATTACCCGTTCCGGCTCCGTTCAATCATCCAAACATACCTCCGGAGAGGCGCTGGAGGCGCCTCCTGAACCGCTCGGCGGAGCGCGCATCTCCTGTGGCCTCGAGTATCTCGGCGGCGCGGCGGCAGACTTCAGCCGCCTCCTCCCGGTCGCCCCTGTACTCGTAGAGGGCGGCGAGCCGCTCGTAGCAGAAGCTTCCGGCGTGCCCGAGGTCTATGGCGGCGCGGCAGTGTTCTTCGAAGGCGAGGAGATCCTCTTCCTCGCGCCGGTTCTGGAAGTGCGCCTGGGCGAGGCACACGTGGGCGAGCTCGCGCTCCTCGGGGGTTTCGGCGAGCT
>DASZKL010000304.1:0-4455 GCA_035947015.1 Rubrobacteraceae bacterium | reverse complement strand
GCCATATGAGCTCTCTCCTCTGCGTCGAAACGTCGCCCTACCACCCTTATTCCTGCGCGCTGTTGAGGCTAAACACCGTCGAGCCTCGGCGGTCCTGACATCGCCCCCGTCGTGGGAAGGCTTTAACATACGGGGCTGTGGAAGAATACCTGATCACCGCCGTCGATTACCTGCGCCTGGTCGTCGAGGCGATAGGGGCGGCCATAGTAGGGTTCGGGTCGGTGGCGGCGGCGGCCATGTTCCTGCTCACCCTGCTGGGCATAAGAAAGTACTCCAACACCGAGATCCGGCTGTTCCTGGGTCGTTACCTGACGCTCGGGCTGGAGTTCCAGATCGGGGCCGACATCCTGAGCACCGCGATCGCTCCGAACTTCGACGACGTGCTGCTCCTCGGAGCCATAGTGGTGATCCGGACGGTGCTCAACTACTTCCTCTCGAAGGAGCTCGAGCGCGAGCGTCAGCAGGTGGAACCCGAGGGCGACGCCGTGCGCGGATAGGTCGCCTCTCCGGGTGGGTCCGTACTTCGCCGTGGTGGACGCCGCGCGGATGTTCTCGCTCGTGGTGGGCAGCCTTGTGATCTTTCTCGGCATCCTGCGCGCCACGCGGGAGGTTCGCGGCGCGGCGGGCGGCAGGGACCGCGTCGCTCGAGAGATAACCGACCACGCGGGCCTCGGCCTCGAGTTCTTCGTCGCAGCCGCCATCCTCAACCTGGTGCTCGATCCCACGTGGCCGGCGGTGGCGATCACCGCCGTTATCATCGCGGTGCGCCAGCTCATCGCGTTCTCGCTGAGCTTGGCGCGAAGTGGGTAGCGGGTACCATACAGCCCTCGGAGTATCGGAGCCTTACGCTCCCTCCACCAGAGCCACCCGCAGGTCGTTTACGTTGGTCCCGGTCGGCCCTGTGAAGAGCAGGGCTTCCCCGACATCGAGGGCTGCGTACGCGTCGTTGTTCTCAAGCGCCTCTCTGGGGTCAACGCCATTGTCGCGGACCTTGCTCGCCGTCGCCCCCGATACCAGTCCGCCCGCGGCATCCGTGGGACCATCGCCCCCATCGGTGTCCGCCGCGAATGCCGCCCAGCCCCCGACGCCATCCAGCTCCACCGCGAGGGCGAGGGCGAACTCCTGATTGGGGCCTCCGGCGCCGTCTCCACGCACGGTCACGGTGGCCTCGCCGCCGCTCAAGAAGGCGCAGGGCGCAGGGGCGGGGTTGCCGCTCTCGAGGACCTCCCGGATCACGGCCGCATAGACCGAGGCGATGCCCCGTGCGTCGCCGGTAACGGTGGTGGAGACTATATGGGGCTCGTATCCGAGATTCCGCGCCTTCTCAGCCGCGGCTTCCACCGCGTGCCTCCCGCTGCCGCAGACGACGTTGACGACGCCTTCAAAGAGGGCGTCGCCGGGTTTCGGAGTCTCCTCGGCTCCCTTCAAGTACTCGGCGACGCTCCCGGGCGGATCTATCTCGTAGCGGTTCAAGATCTGCCACGTCTCCTCCAGGGTCGTCGGGTCCGGAGCGGTGAGGCCGCTGGCTATCGCCGAGGGGTCGTCGCCGACCACGTCGGAGAGGAGGAGGGCGAGGGTTGGTGCGGGCGCGGCGAGGCTTGCCAGGCCGCCACCCTTCAAGACCGAGACGTGCTTGCGGACTGTGTTGATCTCGCCTATGTGGGCGCCGCTCCTCAGCAGGGCCCCGGTGAGAAGTTTGAGGTCGGCGAGCCCTATGGGCGGAGCCGGGTCGGCCAGGAGCGCCGAGGCGCCGCCGGAGATGAGGGCGAGGAGCAGATCCCCCTCCCCGAGGGAACCTGCCAGCTCTTCGACCCGGCGGGCCGCCTCCACGCCACGCTCGTCGGGCTCCGGATGCGCGGCGAAGATGGTCTCCAGCTCGCCGAAAGACGCCTCGTGACCGTACTTCGTGACGACGAGGCCGCCCGCGATGCGCTCGCCGAGTAGCTCCCCTGCGCCCTGGACCATCGCCCCCGCGGCCTTGCCGGCAGCCACCACGAAGACCCTCTCTGCCTCGAAGCGCTCCCCACCGGCGAATATCTCATCCCCCTCCACCCGTGCGGAGCGCAAGACCGCCTCCCTCGGGTCTGCGGCTGCGAGGCCCGCGTAGAATATCTCCATGAGTTGCTCCTCCATAGACCGGACATTCTAAGCCGCCCGACATCCTCACGCGCGGCGGGGTCGCTGAGGCGAGGAGAGGCCTGGGGTGTGATCTCTGGACCGGCTTTAGGATAGAATTGTGAAGAGGATCTGGGGGTGGCGTTCAGCGCGGGAGCAAGGGGTGCCGGTCACAGCCATCGTAGGCCAGGTGCCTGAGGCATTGAAAGGACGGTGCGGCATGGGCTACCCGGTTATCCTACATCGGGGACCTGGCGCCAGTTAGGGAGAGGGAGCTAAGGACATGGAGCGAGAGAGGCTTATAGAGACGATGGAATCCATCCTCGGTCCGGAGGGGGTGATCTCCGAGCGCGAGCAGCTCCGCTCCTACGAGTGCGACGGCCTGATGAACTACAGGGTCATCCCTGACCTCGTCGTTTTGCCCGAGAGTGCCGAGCACGTCCAGCGGATAGTCAAGATCTGCCACGACGAAGGCATACCGTTCGTGGCCCGCGGCTCAGGCACCGGCCTCTCCGGTGGGGCGCTCCCGGTCGAGTCGGGCGTGCTCATCGTGCTGAGCAGGATGCGCAAGATCCTCGACGTGGACATCCCCAACCAGCGGGTGGTCGTCGAGCCTGGCGTGATCAACGTGTGGGTCTCCCAGGAGGTCGCCGACCAGGGCTACTACTACGCCCCGGACCCGGCGAGCCAGATCGTCTCCTCCATCGGCGGGAACCTGGCTGAGAACTCGGGCGGCGTGCATTGTTTGAAATACGGCTTCACGACTAACCACGTCATGAGCGCCGAGGTCGTCCTTCCGGATGGCTCGGTTGCGCACATCGGGGGCGGGAAGGTCCCCGACGCGCCGGGTTACGATCTTCTCGGGGCGTTCGTCGGCTCGGAGGGCACTCTGGGCATCGCCACGAAGATCACCCTGAGGATCGTGCGCAAGCCCGAGTCGGTCAGGACGCTCCTAGCGGCGTTCAAGGACACCGAGGAGGCCGGCGTGGCCGTCTCGGGGATCATCGGGGAGGGGATCGTCCCGGCTGCCATAGAGATGATGGACGCCCTCACCATCGAGGCCGTCGAGGTCGCCGTGCACCCGGGCTTCCCCGAGGCGGGCGCCGTCCTGATCGTGGAGCTTGACGGTCCCGAGGCCGAGGTGGCCGACCAGTTCGAGCGCGTAATCAAGATCTGCGAGGAGGCGAGCGCATCGGAGATCCGGGTCGCCGAAGACGAGGAGGAGCGCGCGCTCTTCTGGAAGGGACGCAAGGCTGCCTTCGGCGCTATGGGCCGCATCTCCAACGACTACTACGTGCAGGACTCCGTAGTCCCGCGCACGGAGCTCGGGCCGGTTCTGAAGAGGATCTCGGAGCTCAGCGAGAAGCACCGCCTGCGGGTGGCAAACGTCTTCCACGCCGGGGACGGCAACCTCCACCCGCTCGTCCTCTACGACAACAACGCCGAGGGTGAGGCCGAGAGGGCCGAGGAGCTGGCAGGGGAGATCGTCTTCGCCTGCCTTGAGCACGGCGGTTCGCTCACGGGCGAGCACGGCATCGGTGAGGACAAGAAGAAGTACATGCCGAAGATGTTCACGACAGACGACATGAACGTCATGCAGCTGCTGCGCTGTGCCTTCGACCCGCACCAGGTCTCCAACCCGGGCAAGATCTTCCCGACCCCGCGACTGTGTGGAGAACGCCCCGGTCCTTTCCGCATGCATCCTCTCCAGAAGGCCGGCATCGTGGAGCAGTTCTGATGCAGACGAAGAACATGCCCCTGGAAGAACTGAAGAACGTGGTCGGCGAGAGCAACGTCCGCGAGGCCACCGCCGAGGATGCCGTAGAGGGCGTGGAGCCCTCACTCGTCGTCGAGCCTGGCTCCGTCGAGGAGACGAGCGAGCTGATGAAGCTCGCCGCCAGGGAAGGGCTAGTCGTCGCCCCCCGCGGCGGCAAGACCAAGATGCACCTTGGGGATCCACCGCGCGAGCTCGACCTCATCCTGAGCACGGCGCGCATGGACGGGGTAATAGAGCACGTCCCCGGCGACCAGGTAGTCCGGGTCCAAGCTGGGATAAGGCTCGATGATCTGCAGGATCATCTCTCCGGCGCGGATCAGATGCTCGCCATCGACCCGCCGGAGAGGGGGGCTACGATCGGGGGAATCATCGCTGCCAACTCCTCGGGACCGAGGAGGTACAAGTACGGGACCATCAGGGACCTGATCATCGGCATAACCGTCGTCCTGCACGACGGGACGGTCGCCAAGGCCGGCAGCAAGGTGGTCAAGAACGTCGCCGGCTACGACCTCTCGAAGCTGTTCACCGGTTCTTTGGGAACTCTGGGTATCATCGCGACCGCG
>DASZKL010000303.1:0-9648 GCA_035947015.1 Rubrobacteraceae bacterium | reverse complement strand
GGAGGACGACCTCCAGCCGTACCTCTGGCGCGCTCTGGAGAGGGCAGACGGGCTCTACCGTCTGCTCGCAGCCGTTGTCGGCACCATGGAAGTGAACAGAGAGCTGCTGCTCGAGAGGGCAGGGGCTGGCTACTCGACGGTTACGGAGCTCGCAGACACGCTGGTCAGGGAGCGTGGGTTGACCTTCCGGAGAGCCCACGCGGTCGTGACGGCGATCGTTAGGCTGGCCGAGTCCGAGGGCGTCGGGGCGGGTGGGATCTCGCCCGGACTCGTGGACCGGGCCGCGGAGGATGTGATCGGAGAGACCCTCGACCTGAGCGCCGACGAGGTCTCTCGCGCCCTTGACCCGGTACGCTTCGTGGAGCTCCGGACGCTGCCCGGCGGCCCGGCTCCCCAGGCGATGAGACGAGCACTCGACGAACGGCGTGCTGCCCACGCGAGGGCCACCTCCGTCTACAGGGAGAGGGCAGACGCTGTGCGCGAACGTCTGCATGCGCTCGACACGATCGCGAAAGGTTGGGATGAGCGATGAAGGTTGGCGTTGTCGGTGCCGGCTTTATCGGGGCCGTACACCTCAGCGCGTACGCGAACATGCCCGAGGTGGAGGTTGTCGGGGTCGCGGATGCCCTCCCCGAGACCGCCGCGGCGGGCGCCTCGCGCGTCGGGGCGAGGGCTTACTCCTCGTACGAGGAGCTCGTCGCGGCTGAGGATGTAGAGGTCGTGGACGTCTGCCTCCCGACTTCATACCACCGGGAGCTGGCTCTCAAGGCCGCGCGGGAGGGCAAGCACGTAATCCTGGAGAAACCCATCGCGCGCACCCTCGAGGACGCCGAAGCCATCCTCGAGGCCTTCTCGGGGGAGGGAGGGCGACTCTTCGTCGGCCACGTGCTCCGCTTCTTCCCCGAGTTCGTCAGGCTCAAGCAAATGATAGACGCTGGAGACCTCGGTACGGTCGGCGTTGCGCGTACCAGCCGCCGCTCTCCCTTCCTGACAGGGTGGAACGACTGGTACGCGGACTGGCGGATAAGCGGCGGTGTACTCCTCGACCTCGTCATACACGACTTCGACTTCCTGCGGTGGTCTCTGGGCGAGGTCGAGCGGGTCTACGCCAAAGGAGTGATGGGGCGCGAGTACAACCGCCTCGACTACGCCCTCGTGACGCTGCGTTTTGCGAGCGGCGCGATCGCTCACGTCGAGGGGCAATGGGGATATCCGGGGCCCTTCAACTACTCGATAGAGGTGGCCGGGAGCCGCGCGCTGGTCGCGACCGATAGCATGGAGCCACCGCCTGTGCAGCTCCTCGGAGGGACGGTCGGCTCCGGCGAGAGCCCCGACGTCGTCACCGGCAAGAGCCCATTTCAAGCCGAGCTGGAGCACTTCGTTAGCTGCATAGCGACCGACGAGGAACCCCTCGTGGACGCGCACGACGCCTACGAGGCGCTCAAGATCGGCCTCGCCGCGACCGAGTCGGTAGTAAGCGGTAGAGTTGTAACGCTGGGGGCTCGCTCGTGAGCGTGGGGGTCGGCATAGTAAGCTTCGCCCACGTCCACGCCCCGCCGTACGCGAGCGTGCTCTCTTCCCTTCAGGCCGCTGAATTCGTCGGGGTCGCGGACGACGATGCTTCTCGCGGCCGGGAGGCCGCCGACAGGTTCGGCGTCCGTTACTTCGATGACGCGCGAGCGTTGTTCGACGCCGTTGACGCCGTGATCGTCTGCTCCGAGAACAGCAACCACGCCCGGCACACGGTAGCGGCGCTCGAGAGCGGTGTCCACGTGTTGTGCGAGAAGCCCATCTCCACGACGGTCGAGGAGGCGCGGGCCATGATCCGGGCCTCCTCGGAGTCAGGGCGGCAGCTGAGGATCGCCTTTCCCGTGCGCTACCTGCCCGCCGTCAGGCAGGCCAAGGAGATAGTGAGATCGGGGGCGATCGGTCGCGTCCTCGCAGTCAACGGCACGAACCACGGCCAGATCCCTGGCGGATGGTTCCTGGATCCAGATCTCGCTGGGGGCGGTGCTGTCATGGACCATACAGTCCACGTCGCCGACGCGCTGCGCTGGATGCTCGGTACCGAGGTGAGGAGCGTCTACGCCGAGATAGGAAGGTTCTTCGGGGCTGAAAGGACCGACGACGGCGCCATCCTGACGCTGGAACTCGAGGGAGGAGCCATAGCCGACGGCGCCTTCGCCACCGTCGACCCGAGCTGGTCTCGCGGGGAGGGTTACCCGACCTGGGGCGACGTGACGCTCCGCATCACCGGCGTCTCCGGGGTCCTCGACGTGGACGCCTTCGCCCAGCATCTCACGACCTTCGACCACGAGGCGGGGAACACCTCGTGGACGTACACCGGCGATGACATGAACGTGTTCATGCTCGAGGATTTTCTGCGAGGCGTCGCCGAGGGTTCGCCGGCCGGCGCTGGAGGCGTGGACGGGCTGAGGGCGCTCGAGATCGTCCTCGCCGCCTATCGCTCTGGGGAGGACAGCGAGCCCAGAGAGGTAGAGCGCGCGGAAGCACCGGATCTCTGAAGCACCGAGCGAGCCTGAAGGGAAGAAACCCGCGGGTGGTTCGCTCGTATTAGGGGGCGTGGATAGCTCAGGGAACAAGACCGAGGCGCAGCGCGCGGCCCTGATAGTCAACACCCGCTCCCGCAGCGGGGAGCGGACCTTCTTCGAGGCCCTCGACCGTCTCGAGGAGCTCGGCGTGCAGCTCGGCGCGACCTACGCCATACGCGACCCCGTGCGACTCCCCGAGACGGTTCGCGAGGTACTCCAGGAGGGCTCCGGGTACGGGCTCCTGATCCTCGGCGGCGGCGACGGATCGGTTAGCTCCGTGGTGGACTTCCTGGCCCACCACAGCGTGGTCCTCGGTCTTCTCCCTCTTGGCACCGCGAACGACTTCGCGCGAACGCTCGGGATACCCTCGGACATAGAGAAGGCTTGCGAGACCATCGCCGGTGGCACGGTAGTGGACGTGGACCTGGGGCTGGCGGGCGACAACTTCTACGTGAACGTCGCCTCCGTTGGCCTGAGCGTCGGCGTCACGCAGGCCCTCTCTCCCGGCCTGAAGAGGAGGATAGGGGCCCTGGCCTACCCTACAGCCGCCATCAGGGCCTTCCTGAGCCACGAGTCCTTCGCCGCGAGGCTCACCTTCCCCGACGGCGACCACGAACCAGTCGAGTACGAGAGGCTACTCCAGGTCGCCGTCGGCAACGGTCGCTTCTACGGCGGCGGGATGGTCGTTGCCCCCGACTCCGGCATAGACGACCGTAGCCTCGACATCTACGCCATAGAGCTCGGCCGGCATCGGGACCTGATAGGGGCGGCCCGCTACCTCAAGAGCGGGGACTTCATCCGCAACGAGAGCGTGGGACACTACCGGACCGAGCGGGTGCGCCTCGAGACCGAACCCGAGCAGCCCGTGAACATAGACGGGGAAGTGGTGACGAGGACCCCGCAGGACTTCTCGGTGGTGCACAACGCCCTCAAGGTGCTCGTAGCGCCCGAGTCCACCTCCGCCCGTCGGGATCTCGCCGGGTAGCGACGCACTTCAAACCACAGCTTGACGAGCGTCGATCCGCGCGCCGATATAGGAAATCCGATGCCAGAAACCAGAAGCCGCTTCAGACCGCTCTGCGGCCGGCGAACATCCGGAAGATCGCGAGCAGGATGACCGCGCCGAGCGTCGCCACCAGAATCGACCAGATGTTGATCCCTGTAACCCCGGCCCCTCCGAGAAACCGTACGACGAAGCCACCCACAAAGGCGCCCGCGACGCCTACGAGCGTCGTTACGATCAGTCCTCCGGGATCGTCCCCAGGGAGGACGAGCTTGGCCAGCAGACCGGCGATCAACCCGACCACGATAAGCGCCAGAATACCCATAACGTCTCACTCCTTCGTCTATAGATTGCGCGACGTTACACCGTCTCAGATACGCAGCGAAGGGATAGATGTTTCGAGCGCGAGCATCAGGGTTGCTATGATTCGTGATATCGCTGGGAAGATGAGAGGCTCTCCATCTTCGCGGTCTTTCGGACAGGAGGATCACAAGCTATGAACTTCGACCTGACCGGCGAACAGAAGCGTTGGCGGGACCTGGCCCGCGAGTTTGCCCGGGGCAAGATCAGACCCCGCGCCGAACGGCTCGACCGCGAGCAGAGGTTCCCTTACGACCTGATCGCAGAGATGGCACACCTCGGGTTGATGGGTCTTACGTTGCCTGAGGAGTGCGGTGGGTCGGGGGGCGACTTCGTCACCTACAACCTGGCGCTCGAAGAGATCAGCCGCGCCGACACCTCGGTCGGCATAACGATGGAGGCGCACGTCTCTCTGGGATGCGCCCCGCTCGCCACCTTCGGTACCCGCGAGCAGAAGGAGAGATTCCTGAGACCGTGCGCGGGCGGCGAGCGCCTCTGGGCCTTCGGGTTGACCGAAGAGTATGCAGGCACCGACGCCGGGGCCACCCGCACGACGGCCGAGCTCGAGGGCGGCGAGTGGATCATAAACGGCTCTAAGAAGTGGATAACCAATTCAGGCACCGACATTACCGCCGGCGTGACGGTGATCTCCCGAACCGGGACTAGGGTTGATGGCGGCCCTGAGCTTACCGCGCTCATAGTGCCGCAGGAGACGCCAGGTTTCCGGGTAGGCCCGCCGTATGAGAAGCTGGGCTGGCGTGCCTCCGACCAGCACCCACTCTATTTCGAGGACTGCCGCGTGCCCGAGGAATATATGCTCGGCGAGCGCGGGGCGGGTTTGCGCCAGTTCTTGCAGACACTAGATGGGGGGCGGGTCGCGGTCGCGGCGCTCTCCGTCGGGCTGGCTCAGGCGTGTTTCGACGAGGCCCTGGCTCGGGCGCGAGAGCGTCGGCAGTTCGGCAGGGCGATCGCCGAGTTCCAGGCGATCCAGTTCAAGCTAGCCGACATGGCAATGGAGATCGAGCTCGCTCGCAACATGGTCCTCAAGGCTGCCTGGCTCAAGGACCAGGGGCGCCGCTTTTCGCGCGAGGCGAGCATGGCCAAGGTCTTCGCGTCGGAGGCGGCCAAGAGGGCGGCGGATCAGGCTGTGCAGATCCACGGTGGCGAGGGGTTCATGGAGGGAAGCGCGGTCGCGCGCTACTGGCGGCAGGTCAAGATCAACGAGATCGGCGAGGGGACAAGCGAGATCAACCGCCAGATCATCGCCCGAAGCCTCCTCCGAGAGAGCGCGGAGGGGACGAAGATGGTGGCGCAGTAGCGTCCGCGACCAGAGCTCTGTAGAACCGATATCCCGTGGCTTCGTAGCCCATTCGTCTGTAGAACTCGTGTGTCCAAGCAAGGCGTTTGTGCGTCGTCAACATGATGTCATTGGGCCCCTGTAGCCTGACCCAATCCTCTGCTGCAGAGATCAGGACACCCGCCCGACCCCGCGGTCTCGGTGCTGCGAGTCGACGACGAAGACCATTATCCGCGCGTGGGGACTCCAGTACCTCGCCGGTTGACCCGAGAAAGCACCTCACCTCGGATCACTCCAACCCCTCTATCGGGCGTAGGTAATCCGAGCGGGCCGGGGGAAGTGTCGTCAGAACCCCGGCCCGTAAGAATGATGGGCGGGTATGGGCACCCCGGCCCCTAATAGAGGGCGGTGGGCAGGATAGAGCACACGCTCTTGGATGCAGGATACTCTAACGCATCCGACCTAAGACCACCGCCTGTAAGTTCAGGGTATCACAAATAAGTAACAAGTGTATCTTTTCCGCTACACATTTCGGGCCATTTTTGTGCGGAAGCAGCGAGCCGGGGCATCCTTAGTAGGAGAGCACCGGCCCTTCCTCTACTTGCCCTTTTCACCCAAGTGCCTAGTAGATGGGTTCTGCGAACCTCGCCTCACACATCTCAGGCAAGCTGGTGGGCGTCGGCTCCCTTCCTCATGCCCGCTACACTCGCCATCGAGTGTAGGCGCGGGCTTCTAACGCTGGTAGGTGCGGCCTGGGCCGCTTCTTCTTTCTTTAGGTATCTACCACGGAAACTCAGTAACCGCCGCCACCGCCACCACCGTGGTCTTCGTGGTCTTTCTTTCTGTTTTCGTTATCTTCCCTACCCTCATCGCCACCTTGACTACCGCTGCACCTTGCCAAGCTGAGTAGCGACAGCCCAGCCAAAGTAACGGCGAAGCACAGTTTGAGGAATCGCCCGCGGCTCAGGGTTGCTTCTTCTTGCTGCATGCATCTCATTTTACAGCAACAACCGTGAGAGTCGGCACACCTGCGGATTGTGTACAAGCCCCGTGGATCCCCACCATGCCGAGCACCTCTTCCCCTCTCCCTCGGCGACCAGGGTGGCGTACGAGGGGTCGGCTGAGATCTCTTCGAAGCGCTGGCCCATGTCCTCGGTCGAACTCGGGTATCCCAGCTCGGTCACGAGGTGTGCCAGGTTCTCGAAGTCATCTCTGCCAGCCTCTCTGACGATCAAGCCGCCCACTGCTCCTTTCGCGGCGCCATCCTCTTTCCGAGGAGGATACTGGAAGCCCGAACCCGGGAGTAGCGCGTGCTAGCGACGATGGATAACATGCCCCTGGAAAGGTGGGTCGTACTGAGAAGATGAGAGGATCCGAGACGGCCGCGACGATCGCAACCGAGGAACTGTGCGGGATCCGGCGCGGCGGCATGATATGAGCGTAGTGGACTTCTGGGAGACACTGGCTTCCCGGATGCCGAGGCGGCTCGACTACGCCTCGCTCTGCGAGCGGTTCGCCTGGGATCTGCCCTCGCATTACAACATCGGGGTGGACGTCTTCGACCGCCACGCCGCCGACAAGGGCAAACTCGCCATTATCCACGACCGCGGGGATGGCACGGCGGAGAAGTGGACGTTCTGGGAGCTCAGTAGGGCCTCGAGCCGCTTCGCCAACGCCTTGCGATCATTGGGTGTCGAGCGCGAAGATCGGGTTGCAGTGTTGCTCTCGCAGTCGCCGCAACTCCCCATAGCCCACGCTGCCGCCTACAAGCTTGGCGCCGTCGTTGTTCCGCTCTTCACGCTCTTTGGGGAGGATGCCCTGCGTTTCAGGTTGGGAGACAGCGGGGCGAGGATGATCGTGACCGACCTCGAGCACTTCGAGGTAGTCTCGACGTTGTGCGAGGAACTGGAGGGGCTGCAGCAAATTATCCTCGTCGACGGCGAGCGCTCGGGGACGCACACCTTCGACGGCTTGATGCGGGACGCCTCGAGCACCTTCGAGCCGGTAGCAACCAGGCTCGAGGACCCGGCGATCATCATCTACACTTCGGGGACTACCGGCGCGCCCAAGGGCGCCCTGCACGGCCACGGGATACTGCTAGGGCACTTGCCCGGCGTCAGCCTGCCGCACGACCTGGCGCCGCGGGAGGGGGATCTCTTCTGGACACCCGCTGACTGGGCCTGGATCGGGGGCCTCTTCGACGTACTCTTCCCGGCGCTTCACTGGGGTTTGCCTGTCGTCTCCCACAGGATGCTGCGCTTCGATCCCGAGCGCGCCTTCGCCCTAATGGAGCGATGGGAGGTCCGGAACGCCTTCTTCCCGCCGACGGCGCTCAAGATGATGCGCGCTGTCCCTGATCCTCGGGGGCGGTGGGAGCTGGAGATTCAAACCATCGGCTGCGGTGGTGAGCCCTTGGGAGAAGAGACCTTCGATTGGGCGAAGGAGGAGCTCGGGGTCGTCATCAACGAGTTCTACGGCCAGACCGAGTGCAACCTGGTCCTCGCCAACTGCGGCGCGATCATGCCAGCCAAACCGGGTTCGATGGGTCGCCCTGTCCCGGGGCACTGCGTCGCGGTCATAGACGAGGAGGGGAACGAGCTCGGCCCGGGCGAGCAGGGCGAGGTCGCCGTGCGCCGCCCCGACCCGGTGATGATGATCGGGTACTGGAACAACGAGGCGGCCACAAAGGAGAAGTTCGTGGGGGACTGGCTGAAGACCGGTGACCTCGCCTCGGTGGACGAAGAAGGGTACTTTCGCTTCGTCGGGAGGGACGACGACGTCATCAGCTCCGCTGGCTACCGCATCGGTCCGGTGGAGATCGAGGATGCCCTGGTCAGTCACAGGGACGTCTTGATGGCGGCGGCGGTAGGTAAGCCTGATCCCGTACGGGGTCAGGTGGTCAAGGCCTTCGTCGTCCTGAGAGAAGGAAGTGAAGGGGGCGAGGAGCTCGCGACGGAACTCGAGGAACTCGTCAAGAGACGCCTTGGCGCGCACGAGTATCCGCGTGAGATCGAGTTCGTGGACGAGCTGCCGATGACCCCCACAGGCAAGATCAGGAGAAACGTCCTGCGCCAGCGCGAAGAGGCGAAGGCTTGAGCAGGCTCCGCAGCCGCGTGGACCCGAAGAGCGAAGGGTTCAGGCGCAACGCCGAGGCCTACGAGGAGCTTCTACTCGAGTTGCACCAGCGCTCCGCCGAGGTGAGGCGCGGGGGTGGCGAGAAGGCGCAGAGGCGCCACAAGGAGCGCGGGAAGTTGCCAGTGCGGGATCGGATAGATCTGCTGCTCGACCCGGGAACCGCTTTTCTCGAGCTCTCGCCTCTGGCGGCTTACGGGATGTACGACGGGGGCGTGCCGGCGGCCGGCATCGTCACCGGGATCGGCCGAGTCTCGGGTAGAGAGGTAGTAATCGTCGCCAACGATGCCACCGTCAAGGGCGGCACCTACTACCCGATGACTGTCAAGAAGCACCTGCGCGCGCAGGAGATCGCGGAGCAGAATCACCTGCCCTGCATCTACCTCGTGGACTCCGGCGGAGCGTTCTTGCCCTTACAGGATCAAGTCTTCCCCGACCGCGACCACTTCGGGCGCATCTTCTACAACCAGGCCAGGATGAGCGCCAAGGGCATACCCCAGATCGCAGCCGTTATGGGGAGTTGCACGGCGGGGGGAGCCTACGTGCCGGCGATGAGCGACGA
Organism: Rubrobacteraceae bacterium; assembly: GCA_035947015.1. Taxonomy (GTDB): domain Bacteria; phylum Actinomycetota; class Rubrobacteria; order Rubrobacterales; family Rubrobacteraceae; genus JALYGY01. The sequence goes on along the minus strand of DASZKL010000303.1, from coordinate 742 downwards.
GGTAGTCATCGTGAAGGGTACGGGCACGATCTTCCTCGGCGGCCCTCCGCTGGTCAAGGCCGCCACCGGCGAGGAAGTAACTGCCGAAGAACTGGGGGGCGCCGACGTCCACACCCGCCGCTCCGGCGTCGCCGACCACTTCGCCGAGAACGACAAGCACGCCCTCGCCGTAGTCCGCTCCATCATAGAGAACCTGAACGCGCAGAAGAGGCCACCGTGGGACGTAGGAGAACCCGAGGAGCCGCTCTACGCACCAGAGGAACTCTACGGTATCGTGCCGCAAGACTACCGGCAGGGCTACGACGTGCGGGAGGTGATCTCGCGCATAGTGGACGGGAGCCGACTGCACGAGTTCAAACCGCTCTACGGGGAGACGCTGGTGTGCGGCTTCGCCCGCATCATGGGCATGCCCGTCGGCATCCTTGCCAACAACGGCATCCTGTTCTCCGAGAGCGCTCTGAAGGGGACACATTTTATCGAGCTGTGCTGCGCGCGCGGCATCCCACTCATCTTCTTGCAGAACATAACCGGCTTCATGGTCGGCAAGGAGTACGAGGCCGGCGGCATCGCCAAGGATGGCGCGAAGATGGTCATGGCCGTGGCGAACGCCAATACTCCGAAGTTCACGGTGATCGTCGGCGGCTCATTCGGGGCGGGTAACTACGGGATGTGCGGTCGGGCCTACTCGCCGCGCTTCTTGTGGATGTGGCCGAACGCCCGCATCAGCGTCATGGGTGGAGAG
>DASZKL010000302.1:0-2481 GCA_035947015.1 Rubrobacteraceae bacterium | reverse complement strand
CGAGAGCGTTTCGGCGGCGATCCCGACGCGATCGTCGCGTGCGTCGGCGCAGGGTCGAACGCTATCGGCGCCTTCCACCCTTTCCTCGGACGGGAGGGCGTCAGGCTCGTTGGCGTCGAGGCCGCGGGTCGGGGGCTCACTACCGGAGAGCACGGGGCTTCGCTCGCGGAGGGACGCCTTGGCGTTCTGCACGGTGCTCTGAGCTACGTCCTGCAGACGGAAGGGGGACAGATCCGGGAGGCGCACTCGATCTCCGCGGGCCTCGACTATCCTGCTACCGGCCCGGAGCACGCCTACCTCAAAGATAGAGGACTCGCCGAGTACGCGAGCGTCACCGACAGGGAAGCACTCGAAGCCTTCACCCTCTGCTCTCGGCTCGAGGGCATCATCCCGGCGCTCGAGACGTCCCACGCGATCTTCTACGCCGAAAAGGTGGCTAAAGAGATTGGGCCTGGGAAGAACCTCGTCATCAACCTCTCGGGCCGCGGCGACAAGGATGTCGAGGTCGCGGCGGAGGCACTCGGCGTTGGCTCGGACGAAGATGTCGCCGGTAACGGGTAAAGAGAGACTCAGGGCGGCGTTCCGGGAGGATCGGGTCGCGCTCCTACCGTACCTGACGGCCGGCTACCCTACGCTCGACGGGGCGCGCGAGGTGGGGGAGGCTTACATCGAGGCCGGCGCGGACGTCGTCGAGATCGGGGTCCCTTTCTCAGACCCTTTGGCAGACGGGCCGACGATCCAGGAGACCACGACTCGAGCCCTCGAGGCCGGCGCGGATCTGGACTACTGCCTGGAACTCGCCTCGGAGCTCTCCGGTCGTACACCGATCGTCTTTCTCGTCTACTACAACACCGTCTTCGCACGCGGCGTCGAAGGATTCCTGGACGAAGCCGCGAGGGCTGGGGTCTCGGGGATCGTGATCCCGGACCTCCCCCTCGACGAGGCAGGGAGGTTCGCAGAGGCATCGGCGGAGCGCGACGTGGCCTTCTGCCCGCTCGCGGCGCCGACCTCGACGGAAGAGCGGCTCGCGCGGGTCGGGGAATTGGCCTCGGGGTTCGTCTACTGCGTCTCCGTGGCGGGGGTGACGGGCGTACGAGAGACCCTGCCGCCCGGGGCCGTGGAGCTCCTGCGACGCGCTCGCTCGAAGGTGGATGCGCCGCTCGTCCTCGGGTTCGGCATCGGGTCGGTCGAGGCAGCTACCCAGGCGGCTAGAGAGGCAGACGGCATTACCATCGGGAGCAAGCTGATGCGACTCGTCGGGGAGGGTGGACCGGAGAGGGCAGAAGAGTGGCTCCGCGAGGTGCGAGGAGCCCTCTCGGATGTCGCCAGGGTGGGGGGATAGAGATCAGGAACTGGCTCAGCAAGCGGCGGGAGTATGCCCGGACCGTCCCGGAGACTGAGAGCGGGATCGGCCCGATGGACTCCGTCTTCACCAAGTGCGAGAGGTGCGGGCAGCCGATCTACGAGAAGGACCTCAGGGCGCGCTTCAACGTCTGCCCCCACTGCGAGTTCCACTACCCGCTCTCCGCCCCCGAGCGGATACGGTTGCTCACCGATGGGAGGAGCTTCGAGGAGCGCGACAAAGGCATGAGAGCAGGTGACCCTTTGAGCTTCGAGGGTTACGCGGAGAGGCTGGAGACGGCGCGCAAGAAGACGGGTCTGGACGATGCAGTGGTGAGCGGGGTCGGCAGGATCGGGGGCCGCCCCGTGGCGCTGGCGGTGATGGACTTCCGCTTCATCGGGGGCTCGATGGGCAGCGTGGTGGGCGAGAGGGTCGCACGGACCATCGAGCTCGCCCACGCGGAGGAGTTGCCGCTCGTGACCGTCTCGTCGTCGGGGGGAGCGCGGATGTATGAGGGGATCTACTCCCTGATGCAGCTGGCGAAGACGAGCGTCGCCCTCTCGCGCTACGTCGAGGGCTCGTGGCCTTACGTCTCGATCCTCACCGATCCGACCTTCGGGGGGGTGACGGCGTCGTTCGCGACGGTGGCTGACATCATCATCTCCGAGCCCGGCGCGAGGATCGGGTTCGCCGGGGCACGGGTGATAGAGCAGACGACCAAGGAGCGTCTGCCCGAGGGCTTCCAAACGGCGGAGTTCCAGCGGGAGCACGGGTTGGTCGACAGGATTGTTCACCGGCTCGCCCTCAAGGGCGACCTCGAGCGGCTGTTGGGGTTCACGTCGTGATACTCGAGTTCGAGCGCCCGATAAGGGACCTCGAGGAGCGCATCGCAGAGCTGCACCGGCTCGCCGGCCCCAGCGCGGGCCTGCAGGCTGAGATCTCGCGTCTCGAGGAGGCCCTCGACGCCGCCAAGAAGCGCATCTACTCCCATCTCTCTCCTTACCAGCGCGTCCAGGTAGCCCGCCACCCTGACCGCCCGAACTTCCGCGCATACCGCGACTCCCTCACCGACGACTTCTACGAGCTCTCCGGCGACAGGCTCTTCGGCGATGACCCTGCTGTGCGCGGGGGCTTCGCCA
>DASZKL010000301.1:0-2108 GCA_035947015.1 Rubrobacteraceae bacterium | reverse complement strand
CGTGATGTCCGGAGGCCTCTTCGAGGAGTCTGTTTCTCTAGAAGGTCAGGCTCTCATCGCGGCCGCGAGGACATCAGGGCGCACCTCTCCCCCGGTGAACACCGGGTTGGATATTTTGGCGAGGCGGATCTTCTCCATCTGTCCTTCCGTCCTTACATGCCTGCAACAGCCGGAGGCACTCTACCGCTCCGCGGTGGGTTTGTCAACGGGCGACTTACGCGGGGGTGAGGTCGAGCTCGCTCACGATCTCGATGCTCCCCTTGACGGACCGGGCAACGGGGCAGGAATCCGCGTAGACCCTCAACACCCGCTCTATCTTCTCGCGGTCCTTCTCGTCGGCGGTGAGGTGGAAGACCTGCCTGATCCTCCTGAGGACGAGAACCTTCTTCTCCGTCTCTATCTCCCCCACCGTCTCGGCGTAGAGGTCCTGGAAGGAAACCTGACGCGCTGCCAGCGCGCCTCTAAAGGTGCCGAGCAGTCACCCGCCGGTAGCAGCTACCAGATAATCGAGGGTGGTGTCGTGCGTTTCCTCCTCTTCTGGAGAGACGCCGTAGTGCTCGGCGACCTCGCTGTGGACGCCGAACAGCACCGGCTCTTCCTGGATGGGGAGATAGGCGCGGCGCACCTTGCCCTCCACCGGCTCCACCCTCACCCGCGAGACGTAGGTTACCTCGGCCACGCGCATCTCCTCTCCTCTGAGGCCCGGTCAACGCAGTATACAGGCTGGCCTGAAACGACCGGGCGAGCCGGCCCCCGCGCCCTCAGCTCCCCAGCCTGAAGCCCCAGTCGCTCCAGGGGCTGTGGGTCTCGCCCGTGTTATCGAGGAAGACCGCGTCCGCAACCAGGATCAAGCAGATCGTCAGGACGGAGATCGTGACGGCCATGAACACCAACACCGAAGGCGAGAAGACTTCCCTGCGCATGTGGCTCCGGATGTTCAATAGCGCCGTGACCCAGAGGAAACTCAACAAGAGGATCATGGCGCTCCCCAAAAGGTACGGCAACAGAGCCGCGGAAGTCTCCATAGTTACGTTATGCTATCACTCCCGGTGCTGCTCGATACAGCATTGCTCGGGAGGCTCCCAGCTACCGTGCCAGGGCGTGGTACTCCTCGTTGGGGATCATTCCACACGCGAGCGACATGCGGTTCGTGAAGTTGTACATGCTGGCGATCTCTATCACGTCCCAGACCTCTTCCTCCGTCAGGCCGAAGCCCTTGAGACGTTCGAGGTCTTCGGGAGAGCACTCCAGCGGCTCCTTCGTCACCTTGACGGCGAAGTCCAGGATGGCGGTGCGGCGCTCGTCGAGTCCGGCGCGGCGATGGTCTAGGGTGATTCTATCGGCCAATTTCGGATCTCCCAGAGCTTCGCGCAGCGCTGCACCGTGGGCGACGAGGCAGTAGAGGCAACCGTTCGCCATCGAGACGGCGACCGCGATCATCTCCCGCTCCGCCGCATCCAGATTATCCGTCGGCTCGTGCAACTGCTTGTAGTGGTTGAACCACGCCCGGAGGCGCTCGGGCCGGAAGCTGTAAGCCCTGAAGACGTTGGGGACGAACCCGATCTTCTCCCGCGCCTTCCTGAAGAGGCCGCGCAGGTCTTCGGGAAGCTCGGACTCCTCGGGGACGGGGAACCAGCTGATCGGGACCGCCGTTCCTTTCCGCGAGATGTGCTCCACGTCGGTCATGGGATCCCCTTCAACGGTTTACGGAGCGCATCTGCCGCTCGGCGTAGCGCTCGCCGGCGACCGAGCCCCTGGGCATGGCTTCCTCGATGCGCCTCAGGTCCTCGTCGGTGAGCGTGATCTCCGCAGCTGCGGCGTTCTCCTCGAGGTACTTGCGGCGCTTGGTGCCGGGGATGGGGACGATGTCCTCCCCCTGATGCAGGAGCCACGCTAGGGCGAGCTGTCCCGGCGTCGCGTCCTTCTCGGCGGCGATCTCCCTGACCCGGTCCGCCAGCTCCACGTTCTTCTTGAAGTTCTCCTCCGAGAAGCGCGGGAAGCGGCCGGCGCGGGTGTCGTTCTCGGGCAGGTCCTCGATGCTCCTCCAGGCGCCGGTCAAAAAGCCGCGCCCGAGAGGAGAGTAGGCGACGAAGCCGATCCCGAGCTCG
>DASZKL010000300.1:0-5096 GCA_035947015.1 Rubrobacteraceae bacterium | reverse complement strand
TTCCCGGGCGACCGCAGAATCGCCTTCCCACTCCCGCGAAAGTACCTGGATTCTTACGAGGACACCTGGGGAGCCCCCCGGCCGCAGGGCGGCCACGAGAGCACGGAACTCATGGTACCGACTGGCACCGCCGAGTACGCCGTAACCGATGGCACCATCGTCTCCGTCGCCGGCGCCAACGAGAACGGCTGGAACTCACTAGGAGGCTACGCGGTGATGCTCGAGGTCGCCTACTCGGTGGGGCCGGTCAAGGAGGGAGACCTCTTCTACTACGCCCACCTGAACCGCGAGAGCGCGCTCGAGGTCGGGACCAAAGTCCTGGTCGGGCAGACGGTCGGGTACGTCGGGGACACAGGGCAGGGGCCCGAGGTCACGCGCGGCCTCTTCCCGCCACACCTGCACTTCGGGTGGTACGACGCGACAGGGGGAAGATCCGCCACCACCTCCGGCGCCATGAACCCCTACCCGCTGCTCGAGTGGATAGGAGCCAGCGGCGGGGCCGTAATCGGCAGCTCCGAGGCCAGCTACTGCGAAGCCCTGCAGACCGACGGCCCCACCCCCACTGTCGGCGGCGGCAGCTGGCCTACCCCTGCCTCTCCCGGATCGAGGCCCGACCTCTATACGGCCTCGAACGAGCCAGGCGAGCCCGTCGAGAGCCCCGAGCGCCAGACGGGCCACCCGAGCAGCACCGCCCAAGCGCAGCAGGGAGGGCCGGCACCGAAGCACAGCTCGCCCGGCTCCCCCAAAGTAGCCGCACCCAAGGTCGATCCTGGACCCTCGTCCCCCGTGCCTCCCTACCAGGTACAGCGCGCAGAGAGCCCGTCGGAAGCCCCGATCTCCACCCCCGATAAAGACCTCAGCGAGGAACAAAAAGCCAAAAAGGATGAAGAGGAAGATCGGGGGACAAAACCCGAGATAGCGGACCCCGAGAAGAGCCCACAACCGCCCGACGGACAACAGAGCTCGCTGGACGATGATCAGTACGCGCCCGGAGCCGGCGCAGGGAGCGATCCCAGGTAGGAGGCTAGCGGCCGCCCAGCGAGGAGAGGAGCTTCTCGCGCTCCTCGCCCCTCAGGATGGTGCTGCGGGCGCACACGATGCAGGTCGCGTGCAGGTTCTCAGGGTGCTCCTTGACGTAGACCAGCACAACCTTCTTCGGAACCCGGTAGAGTATGTGCTCGGTCCGCGATCCGCAGCGCTCGCAGTGGCGCTCATCGCGGCCCAGCTCCTTCGGTATCCGACTCAGGCTGGGTATCCGATCCGGATGAAAAACCCCTGAAGTACTCACGTTTGAATTGTAACCCCGCCAGGACTATACTCTTGGTATCTGGCACTCTAGCCGGTAGAGTGCCGAATCCGGTAAGATCGTGCGTTGTGTAGTTTAGCAGAGGAGGTACAGAGGTGGCGCACAAAGAATTGAGGTTCAACACGGAGGCACGCCGGGCGCTCGAGTCGGGCGTCAACAAGCTCGCTGACGCGGTAAAGGTGACGCTCGGTCCCAAGGGCCAGTACGTAGTCTTGGACAAGAAGTTCGGTTCGCCCACGATCACCAACGACGGGGTAACGATAGCGCGCGAGATCGAGCTCGAGGACATCTTCGAGAACCAGGGGGCGCAGCTCGTCAAGGAGGTCGCCACCAAGACCAACGACATCGCTGGCGACGGGACTACCACTGCGACGGTGTTGGCGCAGACCATAGTCCGCGAGGGCTTGAAGAACGTGGCGGCGGGTGCCAACCCTGTCATCTTGAGGAGCGGAATCGACAGGGCGGTAGAGGCGTCGGTAGATGCGATAAGGAGTCAGTCCAAGGAGATCTCAGGGAGGGATGAGATCGCGCGGGTTGGCGCCATCAGCGCTCGCTCGGACGAGGTCGGCAACGTGATTGCCGACGCCATAGACAAGGTTGGCAAGGACGGCGTTGTCAACGTCGAGGAGGGCCAGACATTCGGGCTGGATCTCGAGTTCACCGAGGGCATGCAGTTCGACAAGGGTTACCTGAGCCCCTACTTCGTCACGGACCAGGAGCGGATGGAGGCGGTCCTCGACGACCCGTTCATCCTCATAGCGAACCAGAAGATCGGGAACGTGCAGGATCTACTGCCTGTCCTCAACCAGATCATGCAGCAGGGCAACCGCCCGCTCCTCATCGTCGCCGAGGACGTAGAGGGCGAGGCGCTGGCGACCTTGATCGTCAACAAGCTGCGCGGCACGTTCACCGCTGCTTCGGTCAAGGCTCCGGGCTTCGGCGATCGGCGCAAAAGGATGCTCGAGGATATCGCTATCCTCACCGGCGGCGAGGTCATCACCGAGGAGCTCGGCTTGAAGCTCGAGAACACGCAGCTTTCGCAGCTCGGTCGGGCTCGCAAGGTCGTCATCACCAAGGACAACACCACCATAATCGACGGTGCGGGCGATGCCGAGAGGATCAAGGGCCGCATCAACCAGATAAGGGGTGAGATCGAGACCACCGACTCCGACTTCGATAGGGAGAAGCTCCAGGAGCGGCTCGCCAAGCTTGCCGGCGGCGTGGCCGTCATCAAGGTGGGTGCTGCGACCGAGACGGAGCTCAAGGAGCGCAAGCATCGCGTCGAGGACGCTCTGTCGGCGACTCGCGCGGCGCTCGAGGAGGGCATCGTGCCCGGTGGCGGGGTTGCCTTGTTGCACGCCCAGCAGACCGTGGCCGGCCTGATCGACTCGCTCGACGGCGACGAGAGGACCGGCGCGCGCATCATCTACAGGGCGCTCGAGGAGCCGATCAGGCAGATCGCCGAGAACGCCGGAGCCGACGGCTCCATCGTCGTGGACAAGGTGCGCTCCCAGAGCGACTCCATCGGCTTCAACGCCCTCACCAGCGACTACGAGGACCTCGTCGCGGCCGGCATCATCGACCCGACCATGGTAACCCGCTCGGCGCTGCAGAATGCGGCCTACATCGGCAGCCTCATCGTCACCACCGACGTCGTGGTAGCCGAGCCCGAGGAGGAGACGCCCGCGATGCCAGGCGGCATGGGCGGCATGATGTAGAGACGTTGCATGCAACGTCTCTACCGAGGCGGCGTCCCCGATGGGGGCGCCGCTTCTTCGTAACCCATTCAGTTTCGCTGGGGTCGAAAAGGGTATATATTGCGGCCAAGAGCGGCGAACGAACGAGAGCGAGGTGAGTGGGATGCGGGGCGGGACGTTGAACCTGGTGATAGCCATACTGGTGATCATCCTGATCGTCATACTGATCTTGCAGTTCGTCTAGGCGTTGTAAATACCGGCGCCGAAAGGGGAGGATATGTCGCTGAACACGGTGATCTACGTGCTGCTGATCATTCTCGTGATCGTCGTGATACTGTACCTATTGGGAGTGGTGTAGGGGCTCACAGAGAGGCGTCCTGCAGCGCTTGACCACTGGAGAAAGGCGGGGTAGCATAACCGCAACTTGCACCGGTTAGCAAAAAGGATCATCGAGGCCCACGGAGCGCGTTCTCCGTGGGCTTTGTCGCATCGTCTCGGGACGACCAGAAAGGAGTCCTGTCGCCAGTATGGACATTGAGATAGGGAAAGGAAAAACGGCGCGCCGGGCCTACGGCCTCGACGAGATCGCCATAGTCCCCAGCCGGAGGACCCGCGACCCGGAAGACATAGACATCTCCTGGTCCCTGGGAGAGTTGCACCTGGATCTTCCGTGCCTCGCGAGCGCACTTGATGCTGCCGTGGACCCGGTGACGGCGGGTATCATCGGGTCTCTGGGTGGCCTCGCGGTCCTTAACCTTGAGGGCTTGCAGACGAGGTACGAGGATCCGGGACCGGTCTTCGAGGAGATAGCTAGCCTGCCCGAGACGAAGGCCACAAGGGTGATGCAGGAGATCTACTCCGAGCCCATAAAGGAGGAGCTGATCTTCCGCCGCGTCCAGGAGATAAAGGACAAGGGCGTCATAGCGGCGGCGAGCCTCACGCCGCAGAGGGTCCAGCGCTACCACCGGGCCGCCATAGAGGCGGGCCTGGACGTGCTCGTCATTCAGGGAACGGTCGTCTCCGCCGAGCACGTCTCCAGGACCGTGGAACCCTTGAACCTCATGGAGTTCGTGCCGTCCTTGAACGTGCCGGTCGTCGTCGGGGGTTGTGCGAGCTACTCGACGGCGCTACACCTCATGCGGACAGGGGCCGTGGGAGTCCTTGTCGGCGTGGGGCCGGGGCGCATCTGCACGACGCGCGGCGTGATCGGGGTCGGGGTGCCGCAGGCGACGGCGATAGCCGACGCCGCCGCAGCCCGGATGCGCAACTACCTCGAGACCGGCCATTACGTCAACGTCATCGCCGACGGCGGGATGCGAACCGGAGGGGACGTGGCGAAGGCCATAGTCTGCGGGGCCGACGCCGTCATGCTCGGCAGCGCCTTCGCCAAGGCCGAAGAGTCGCCGGGTCGGGGCTACTCGTGGGGCATGGCGACCTTCCACCCCACCCTCCCGCGCGGCACCCGCATCAGCACCAGAACCACGGGGACGCTCGAAGAGATCCTGGTCGGCCCGGCCCACGAGAACGACGGCACCTTGAACCTCATGGGTGCTCTTAGGATGAGCATGGCGACAACCGGCTACCAGAACATCAAGGAGTTCCAGAAGGCCGAGGTCATGTACGCGCCGTCGCTGAGCACGGAGGGCAAGCTCGAGCAGCGCTCCCAGCGCGTCGGGATGGGCGGGTAGTTTGATCCTCGTCCTGGACTTCGGCGGCCAGTACACCCAACTCATCGCCCGCCGGGTCCGCGAGGCCCGCGTCTACTCCGAGCTCATCCCCTACGACACCCCTATTCAGGAGATAAGGGCTAGAGATCCTGAAGGGATCATCCTCTCCGGCGGTCCCTGCAGCGTCTACGAGGAGGGTGCCCCGAGGGTTGACGATGAGCTCTTCGACCTCGACGTTCCCATTCTGGGCATCTGCTACGGGATGCAGCTCATGGCGCTGGCTCTGGGCGGGGAGGTGGGGGCGGTCCAGATCCGGGAGTACGGCCGCTCGGACCTTGTAGTAAAGAGCCACGATGGCCTCTTCGCCGGCACGCCAGACGTGCAGAAGGCCTGGACGAGTCACGGCGACGCCGTATTCTCTGCTCC
>DASZKL010000299.1:0-3025 GCA_035947015.1 Rubrobacteraceae bacterium | reverse complement strand
GATGTGGCGGAGGTACGGGAGGCCCCTTCGGACATCGCCGGCATCTCGCGGACCAACGGCGAGCCCAGCCTCGGCCTCAACGTGACCAAGGAACCCGACGCCAACACCGTCGAGGTCGCCGAGGGCGTCGAGGAGGCTCTCGGGGAGATACGGGACGATCTCGGGGCGCGGAGGGTGCTCGTTGTGTTCAACTCGGCCGAGGATGTCGAGGAGTCTGTAAGCGGGCTCGTGGAGAAGGCCCTCATCGGGGGCGTCCTGGCGATACTGGTTATCTTCCTTTTCTTGAGGTCAGTGCGCGCCACGCTGGTGACGGCCGTCTCGTTGCCGACCTCGATCCTGGCCGCCTTGCTGTTTTCCTGGGGGTACGACCTGACGCTCAACGTCATCACGCTCGCGGGCCTTACTATAGCCGTCGGGCGGGTGGTGGATGACGCGATCGTCGTGCTGGAGAATTCCTACCGCTACGTCCAGCGGGGCTACGAGCCCCAGGAAGCCGCGCTCAAGGGCGCCACCGAGGTGGCGAGCGCCATCACCTCCTCGACTCTCACGACGACCGCCGTCTTCGTGCCCTTGGGCCTGGTTGGCGGGATCGTAAGCAAGTTCTTCTTGCCGCTCTCTCTGACCGTAGCCTTCGCGCTGCTGGCTTCGCTGCTGGTCTCCATAACTATCATCCCTGTCCTCGCCAGCGCCTTCATAAAGCGGCGGACCGCCAGGGGTCGTCCCGCCGAAGACCGCGAGTTCGAGAACGACGAGTTCGAGAACGACGAGTTCTTCGATGTGGATCGGCGCAGGCGACGGCGCTCCACCAGGAGGGGTAGGCGAGGAGGAATCCTCCCGGCTCTCTTCGCGGTGCTGGTGGCCCTGGTCTCGCTTCTGGTCGGAGCCTTGGTCGCGGCGCGGGCCGGCGTTCTGGATGGGATACCCTGGTTGCCAGCGGGCCTCGCAGATGCCTTGAAGGGCCTCGCCGTCACAGCGCTGGAGACCGGCCCGCCGGTCCTGCTGGTGGGTGTCGCGGCGCTCTTGGTCGTAGCGATAACCTTGCTAGCCGTGCGCGCGGGGCGGAGGGGAGAGGGTTCCCAGGGGCTTCTCGTCGCCCTCTACACGCCCACGCTGCGCTGGAGCCTGCGGCACCGGCTCTTCGTCGTGGTTCTGGCGCTACTTGTCTTCGTCGGGGGGTTTGCCGCCATACCGTTCCTCGCGGTCAGCTTCTTCCCGCCGAGCGAGGAGCGGTTGTTGCAGGCCACCGCCGAGTTGCCCTCAGGGACCGCCCCCGAGGAGACCGCTGATGCGCTGCTCCCGTTCGAGGATTTCCTCCTCGACGACCCTGGGGTAGAGAGCTATCAGCTCTCCGTCGGCGGGGAGGACAATTTCAACCCCGACACGCCTTTGCGCGCCGACAACCAGGCGCAGGCGTTCATCACCGTAAGAGAGGGCGCGGACGTCTCCAGGACACTCGAGCGTGTGGACAGAGAGGGCCGGGATCTCTACGGGAACAACTTCCAGGTCGAGGTACTCAACCAGGGTCCTCCCACCGGCGGTATCGAGATCCTCATAACCGGCGGCTCCGAACGAGAGCTGCGAGAGGCGTCCGAGCTGGTCACAGAGGAGCTCTCCGAGAAGGAGGGTGTTACCAACGTCGAGAGCGACATCTCCGACCTCAGCCCCGAGGTTGAGGTCGCCCTGGATGCCGACAGGGTAGCCGAGGCCGGTCTCTCCCCGACGCAGATCCCGACCTCCTTGGGCGCGCTGCTCGGCGGCGGGGCGCAGCTCGCGATCGGCGAGACGCCCGTCTCCGTCGGCGTACCGCGTGGGTCGGTGGACTCCTTGGAGGAGGTCAGGGATCTCCCTGTCGGGTCCGGTGCCACAGTGGGAGACGTGGCCGAGGTGAGGGAAGTCGAGGCGCCTGCCGCCGTCAGCCGGGTGGACGGAGACAGGGCGGTGACGGTGACGGGCACCATAACCTCCGAAGATACCAGCTCCGTCTCCAACGAGGTGAGGACCTCGCTCTCCGAGCTCGACCTGCCTGGGGACGTTACTGCCCAGGTCGGGGGTGAGTCCGAGGACATCGAGGAGAGCTTCAGGAACCTAATCCTCTCGATCGCCATTGCGCTCGCGCTGGTATACCTCATCCTCGTCGTCTTCTTCAGGTCGCTTGTGGTACCCCTGATCATCCTCCTCGCCGTCCCCCTCACCACCGTCGGCGCCTTCGGGGCCCTCCTGCTGACGGGCACGGCCCTGAGCGTCCCGGCTCTGCTCGGCGTTCTGCTACTGATCGGGATAGTCGTCTCGAACGCGATCCTCCTGGTCGATTTCATCCAGAACGCCCGCTTCAGGGTCGAGACGCTCGACGAGGCGATCGTGGAGGCCGGGCGGACGCGCCTCAGACCGATCCTGATGACGGCCCTGGCGACCATCTTCGCCCTCTTGCCGCTGGCCTTCGGCGTAGGGGGCGGGAGCGGGCTGATCTCGAGCAGCCTGGCTATCCCCGTCGTGGGCGGCCTCGTTACCTCGACCTTGCTCACCTTGCTCGTCGTGCCCGTGGGCTACTCTCTGCTCGGCGGTCGGCGCAAGAGAAAGGGCTAGGGAAGTCGACCAGAGCCCACCTCTTGTCTCCGTCTGCCCTCCGCGGCGCTAGGTAGGCACCCAAGAACACGCCGGTCGTAATTCACCCGAAGGGCTTGGCCACAAGATGTGGTCCGCGAATCCGATGCACCGCAGCATGTTGCGTGCCGTCGTGGTTGCTCGTTCGAGACCGTACCTCGAGCACCTTTGGGGCTATATAATTGCATTCTAGGCAAGATGATCGAAAGTGGTGGGGCCTTGGAAGCCTCGGTTGGAACCCTTCTCGGGGGGCGGTACAAGGTAGAGAGCACGCTGGGCGCGGGCGGGATGGCGGTCGTCTACATGGCGGAGGACGTGGTCCTCGGGCGCACCGTCGCGCTCAAGACGCTGCACCGGCGTTATGCCAGGATATCTTCTTTCCGACGGCGCTTCAGGCAGGAGGCGAGGGCGATGGCCTGCCTCG
>DASZKL010000298.1:0-10162 GCA_035947015.1 Rubrobacteraceae bacterium | reverse complement strand
ACGACCTCTTCGGTCAGGTCTTGCGGATCGGCGACGAAAGGCCGCATCCAGAGCCCGCGCACCGGTCGCGCGAGGCGTCCCAGAGTGTAGAAGATGGGCCCCAAGACGGGCAGGGTGGCGAGCCAGAGGGACGTCGGAAGGTCTATCTGGTTCTCGTCGGCCGGGGTGGCGACGAGGACGAGGCGGCCGACCACGTCAGGATGGTCGGCGGCGAGCTTTACAGCCATGTTCCCGCCGAGGTCGTGTCCGACGACGTTGGTGCGGGTCAGCCCGAAGTGGGCGCAGAAGGCATAGAGCAGCCTGCTCCCGTTGCGCACCCCATACCCTGAGAGGGGCTTGTCGGACTCGCCGAACCCGCTCAAGTCGAGCGTGTACACCGTGAATCGCTGCGCGAGGCGACCGGCGAGCTGCTCCCAGATACGCGACGAAGAGAGCCAACCGTGGACCAGAAGAACCGGCGGCCCCCCACCGATGACGTTGTAGCGGACCCAGGTTCCCTCGAGCTCCAGATACTCGGTGTCGGGGGCGCTCTCCACCTCGAAAGTCACCCGCCCGAGCGCGACCGAGGCCGCGAGAATCACCCCGATCACCAGAAGCAGAACTATCAAGATGGTGCTCATGGGCGCAATGATAACCCAACTAGGTCCTCTGAACACATCGGGAGAGGTTGTGGCTGGAGCTCGCTCCCGCTACTCGTTGCCCACGAGCCGTCTTATGAGGAGGGAGGCTATTATGGTGAGGACAAGGGAGGTCGCGGCGCTGAGTAGAGCCTCCTTGAGGTCGTCCCTAATACCGCGAGCTTCGGGTTGCTCGACGAGCCTGTCGGAGAGGCGGCTCGCCAGCAAGTAGGCGACCGCGCTCGCCAGGATCGTGATCACGCGCTTCTGCGTCTCGTCGTCCATGCTCTCTCTGTTACCAACCCACCCTCTGGCGACTGTCGTGGCTGTAGAGGTATTCGAGCTGCGAGCGGAGTACGGCCCGGTCGTAGAGGCCAGCGTGACAGTCTATGCAGAAGAGGACCTCCTCGGGGCGTCCGGGATGGAGGTCGTGCTCCATCATGAAATCCAGCAGCTCCCGATAGCCGTCACCTACCTGATCGACGAACTCCGAGAAAGAGATGCGGCCCGAGATCAAACGTTCGCAGGCCTCGCACGGTTCGAGCTTCCCCAGGCGGCGGTTGGTGTGCCTGACGATAATCCCTGGGGCGATGTCCCCGATCCCCACTGCCTCCTTCGCCACGACGGCCCCTTTCTAGCCCGCTACGAGGTCGTTCCCCTATTTGCCCTACCCCTCAAGCCGCCAGCTCCCCATCTGATGGCGGCTTGTGAAGTCTACGTTCAGTCGCGCGCTTTGTAAAGCGCCTCTCCAAAAAGCCCGACGTAGCTCGCTATACTCACGTGACCGGATAGAGAACGGGGGCCACCACAGTATGCGCGAAACCCCGAAGTCAGCCTCACCTCACCGCCTTCGCCAGAGGAGGGGTTAGCCGGTGTCGCGCGGCGAGGGCGTGTGGCGCAGGGCCCGCGTGGTTATCGTCGGGGCTGGGTTCGCCGGGGCATCCTTGCTACGGAACCTGCCTTCCGCCCTGCGGCGGCAGGGCGAGACGATTCTCGTCGATCGCGAGGACGAGTACTCGTTCATACCCCTGATCCACGAGGTCGCGGTCGGACGGGTTCACCCAGAGAGCGTCCGCTCCGCGATCCCTCCGCTCTGCGAGGGCCGCTGCGACTTCATCAAAGCCGAGGTGATGGGGGTAAACCTCGACGAGAGAACCCTAGAGACATCCTCTGGCACGATCGGCTACGAGTACCTCGTTCTCACCTCCGGAAGTGACGCCGCGCGGGCGCCGAACGGCCTTGCCCCCCACTTCCAGCTCTTCTGGACGCTCGAGGACGCGCTCCATCTTCGCGCCTCTCTGAGCAGGGCCTGGCAGCGGGCCACGGGCCGCTCGCCCGATGGCGGGGCTCATCCCAGCGATCTCACAGTCGCCATAGCGGGCGGGGGCGCAACCGGGGTGGAGCTGGCCGCCGAGGTAGCCGTCCTGTTCCGATACCTCGAGAAACGCACGACCCGGAGCCCTCTCTTCGAGCCCAGGGTTGTGCTGCTCGAGGCCGAAAATCGGCTTATCGGTTGGCTCGACAGGTACTTTCACGACGTGGCGATGGAGCAACTGGCCGACCTCGGCGTCGAGGTGAGGCTTGACGCTCCCGTCCAGGATGCGAACGAGGAGGGCCTGCGCGCTGGGGACGAGTGGCTACCGGCGGGGGTTCGCGTATGGGCTGCGGGCATAGACATCTCGGACCTCATCAGGGACCTTCCAGGGAAACACGACACGTCCGGGAGGGTCTGGGTTGATCCGTACCTCACCCTGCCCGGCCGGGAAGAGGTCTACGTGCTCGGCGACGCAGGGGTCTACGAGGATCCTCGCCACGGCCCACTACCCCCCACCGCCTCGGTCGCGGTCCAGCAAGGACCGTGGGCCGCCAGGGATCTTGGCCGCAGGCTGCGTGGGAGAAGGGAACGTCCGCCCTTCCGTTTCTTCGATCGCGGATACGTTGTGAGCCTCGGCCCGGAGAGCGCCGTGGCCGAAGTGGTAGGGGTCAGACTGAAGGGACCCGCCGCCCAGGCGCTCTACCGGAGCATACTGCTGTACTACCTCAAGGGCCGTCGGGGTCGCATCCTCACGGGGGCGGATTGGGCGATGGAGCGAACCATAGGTCGCCTGGGTTTCGGAGCCATCAGCTAGTCAGAACTCTGGCTCCCTACGGTCGCCAGCTCTCAGCAAGGGCTGAGCGTGTTGACTAGCTGAACTGCCGACCGGCCAAGTTCTCCCGCACCGGCGCCAGGTGCCGCTCGACGATGTCCGGCACATCCTCAGGTCGAACGCGCGTGTACCAGACGTCGTCCGGGTAGACGAAGACGACCGGTCCTTCGTGGTGGCGGCGAGTGCAGGCATTGCGCAGCACGGCGGAAGGCGAGAGACCGCGCCGCTCGACCTCCGCCCGGAACGCCTCGAGTAGCTCACCGCCGCCCTTGGCGCCGCAACGCCCCTCCCCAGGCGTGGTGCACACGAAGATCTGACGATACCTTATCATGTCCCCATTTTATCGCGCGGGCTGACAGGGGCTTCCGCCGAGGTCTCCGACCGCTCTTCAGAACTTGGTCGTCGAGAGCCCCGTCTCTGTGCGCTCCTGCACGCGCCGGGCCATCCCGGTCTTCTCGGCCGTCTCGGCGACTGCTTCCGCGACGGTGGGGGCGACGCGCTCGTCGAAGACACTCGGGATGATGTAGTCCTCAGAGAGTTCCTTCTCCGGGATCACACCGGCCATCGCCTCCGCCGCGGCCAGCTTCATGTCCTCGTCTATCTCGCGGGCGCGGACGTCCAGCGCTCCGCGGAAGATTCCGGGGAAGCAGAGGACGTTGTTGATCTGGTTCGGGTAATCGCTACGGCCAGTGGCGATTATCCTGGCGTGCCCAATCGCTGCCTCGGGCCGTATCTCCGGCTCGGGGTTGGCCATCGCGAAGACTATGGGATCCTCGTTCATCTTGTCCAGGTCTTCCACGGAGATCACATTCGGCACGGAGAGGCCGAGGAACAGGTCGGCCCCGGCGATGGCGTCCGATAGATCACCGGTTCTGCCCTCGGGGTTGGTGTGCTCGGCGAACCACTGCTTGGACGGGTTGAGCCCTTCGCGTCCCTCGTGCACCACTCCCTTCGAGTCGCACCCGACGACGTTCCTTACCCCGGCGGCCATCATTATCTTGGCGCAAGCCACCCCCGAGGCACCTACCCCACTGATGACAACCCGCAGATCCTCCATTCTCTTCTCCACGATCTTGAGCGAGTTGATTAGCGCTGCAAGCACTACGACCGCAGTACCGTGCTGGTCGTCGTGGAAGACCGGAATCTCGAGCTCCTTCTTGAGACGCTCCTCGATCTCGAAGCACCGCGGGGCAGCGATGTCTTCGAGGTTTATGCCCCCGAACGCCGGAGCGAGGTTCTTGACGGTCTCCACGATCTCGTCCGTGTCCTTGGTGTCGAGGCAGATCGGGAACGCATCCACGTCGGCGAACTGCTTGAAGAGCGCAGCCTTGCCCTCCATGACCGGCATCGCAGCCTCAGGTCCTATATCCCCGAGTCCCAAGACAGCGGTGCCGTCGGAGACTACCGCTACGGTGTTGCGCTTGATCGTGAGGTTGAATGCCCTTTCGTGATCCTGGGCGATAGCCCGACACACCCGGGCGACCCCCGGCGTGTAGACCATCGAGAGGTCGTCGCGCGTGCGGATCTGCATCTTGGAGCGGACCTCGATCTTGCCCCCGAGGTGGACCAGGAAGGTTCGATCGGAGACGTTGACGACCTTGACCTCCGGCAGCTCTTCCACGGCTGTGACCACCTGCTCGCCGTGCTCCGAGTCGCGGGCGTTCACGGTGACGTCCCTGATGCTCCGCTTCTCCCCCATCCTGACTATGTCCACCGCGCCGACGATCCCGCCCGCGTCGCCCACGGTGGTCAAAATCTTGCCAAGCGACCCCGGCTGGTGCGGGAACTCGACCCGCATTGTCACGCTGTAGCTCGCGCTAGGTATGGATTCCATCTTGATCGCCCCTCTCCTCCAGGAGCCTGCTCAACGCAAGCTCTACAAAGACCATTCTATTGCAGCCTTCGACTTCGGTAAATGTAGCCGGTCAGCGGCTATAGGCATCAGATTTCAGGCTAAAGGTAAATTGCTGATGCCTAGCTATACGGGCAGATATCCGGGGTCGTCGGGGAGATCCGTGCCGGGAAGGGCGTCGCGCCTGGCCAGAAACCACAACCCGAGACCGCTCTCGAGCCCGGCCTCGGCGGCCGCTTGCTCCAGACCAGCCCGTAGTTCGTGCAGGAGCGGCGGTCGTTCGCCGTAGGAGACCATCTCGAGCTCCGCGGCCACGGCCGCGTCCACGAACTCACCCCAGCGCCGGGACGCGGGCTCGGATGGCTCCGGAGGCGAGGCTAGGGCCCGCTTTATCTCGTCAGGTAGCGGTGTGGCACCCAACGACTCTACCCGCCCCGCTTCGACGGTAAAGTCGGCCTCCAGCAGATAGCGTCGGGCGGCAAAGAGCAGGAGCCGCGAGGAGACCGTGCGCTTTGCCCACGAGCCGGCTACCGCCTCCCAGTCGACAAAAGATCCAGCGTAAAGTCTCTGCAGATCCATACCCTGCATTCTAGTGCACTCGACGCGCCGCGCTTCGACGGCGACCCCGCCACAGGGCATCCCGTGCTCCCAAGCAATCGCCGGGTTAAGCTACCTCGTCGCGCCCGAAGACGGCGCGCATCACGATTCCGCCGCCGCGCTCCAGGTCCCCGCTGCGGCGTCTGGCTCCGTAGACTCCGGCGCGGCGCTTCCTGGCCCACTCCTCGATCGCCTGCTCGGGGTCATATCCCGGCAGGTGCCGCTCGGAGAGCACGCGCCTGACAACCGCGCGGACACGATGGGCCGGCTCCCTGTGAAACGCCCTGCGGCACACGTCCCGGTCCACATCCAGAAAAGCAGCGGCACTATCTGCGAGCCGCCAATCCTCGTTGTCAAAGACTCCTCTTGGCACAGACCAGTTATACGGGCATCCAACACCCTTCCCAACACCAAGTTCACGTAGAACGCAAAGCGGTTCCTCTCAGAAAGAGGAGCTGTAGTACCCTCCGTAGAGAACCCTGAACCTGCTCAGGTCGGCCGCAGGGAAGCTAAGCGGTGGGTCTCCTTCGGTAGCCTCTGACATGTAGAGCGACCAGAGATCCATGGGCAGGGTCTCCCCGTTCGGTTCTTCGAGGCCGTGGACCCCAACCATGGACTGCCGGCCGTGAGGATAGCCGACCCACACGGCCGTACACAGGCTCGGCGTGTAGCCGACGTACCAGGCGTCGGCGAAGTTGTTGGAGGTGCCGGTCTTGCCGGCGGAGGGCCGTCCTATCTCCTCGTCGAGGTCGTGGAACATGCTCGCCGTCCCGTCCTCGACCACGCCGCGGAGAGCCTCGTTGAGGGCGGCGGCCTGGTTCCCCGTCATCACTCGCCGCCCGGTGAGCCTGTGGTCGTAGAGGCTCTCGCTCTCCCCGTAGCTCACCCTCTCTACGCGCTCGACGGCGTACGGCTCGCGGTGGATGCCGCCGCTAGCGAAGGTAGCGTAGGCTGAGGCCATCTCAAGGGGGCTCACGCCGACGCCCAGTCCGCCTATCGCGGTGGACGGGTAGGGCTCGACCGGGCTCGTGATCCCCAGTGCTCTGGCGGTCTGCGCGACGTTCTCCAGTCCTACGTCCATGGCGAGCTGGACAAAGACCGTGTTGTCCGACTCGGCCGTTGCCTCGAAGAGCGAGATCTCCCCGCGCTCCACAGAGTCGTAGTTCTCGATGGAGTAGTGCTCGTCCTGGAAGCGGATGTCGAGGTCTTGAGAGACGTAGACGCTCGCTGGGGAGATGTTCCTCTTCAAAGCCGCCGCTAGCACGAAGGGCTTGAAGGAGCTGCCGGGTTGCCGCCGCGCGTCGAGCGCCAGGTTGAACCCGTCCTCCTGCCCGGCGAGCGCCCGGATGGCCCCGGTCTGGGGCTCGATGGTGACCACCGCCGCCGAGGGGTCCGTGGACTCGAAGAGAACCTGCTCCGACGCCTCGACCGCCGCCAGCTGGAGCTTGGGCCTCAGCGTCGTGTAGATCCTGAGCCCCCCGCGCCCGAAGACCTCGGGGCCGAGCTCACCCTCAACCTCCCGGCGCACCCTCTCCAGAAAGGGTTCGTGAGCCGGGTCTTCGGGGGCCGGAGCGGGAGCGTACTCGAGGGGAGCGCTCTGGGCCTCGCGCATCTGAGCCTCGGAGATCATGCCCTGCTCCTCCATCAACCGCAGAACCGTATCGCGACTCTGCGTGGCGCGTTCTGAGCCCTCCGTCTCGCCCGTCAGGAAGTAGGTAGATGGAGCGTCCAGAAAGCCAGCGAGGGCAGCGGCCTCCGAGAGGGTCAGATCTTCGGCGCTCTTTCCGAAGTATCGCTCGGCGGCCATCTCTGCCCCGTAAGCGCCGTTTCCGAAGTACACGGTGTTGAGGTAGGCGGTGAGGATCTCCTTCTTGGTGTGCCGCCGCTCGTAGGAGAATGCGAGCGCGGACTGGACGAAGCGCCGCCAGAACGAGACCTCAAAGCGCTCCTCTTGTGGGACGTAGAGGTTCTTCATCAGCTGCTCGGTTATGGTTGACCCACCCTCCTGCACCTCCCAGGCACGCAGGTCCGTCCAGGCGGCCCGCGCGACGCCCTCGAAGTCAACCCCAAAGTGGTCGTAGAAGCGCCTGTCCTCGGTGGCGACGACCGCTCGCGGGAGGTGCTTTCCAAAGTCGTCGAAGCCGACGGTCTCGCGGCTCTCCTCCACCCTGAACTCGCCGATCCGCTCCCCGTTCGCGTCGTAGACGTAGGAGTCCTGAGCCAGCGCGGGGTAGCGTTGGTCGAGGCGATCATCGTACTCTCTGACCACGAACAGGTAGAGACCGACAACCAGAATGACGGCGCAGATGGTCAGGACCAGAGCCATATTAAAGAGGGCCCTGACCGTCCAGAGAAGCAAGCCGAGCCGGCGCTTCTTGGCAGCCTTCTTGCTGGTTTCGAAGAAGCTGTTCACGAATCTCCCGCGCATTAGTCTACCTCAGCCTGCCCCGGTCGACCCAGGACCACAACATACCTTCCCACCGAACCTTGTCCCCCTCTGTCTGGCGTCTCGCTTCCGCAAACGGTTGGCTTTGGTGGCGCGGGTTAATCGCCTCGGGGCGCCGGGGCTAGTCCGATGATAGGATGCTTGCATGCCACAGCTGAGCTGCACCGCGCGTCGCGTCGGGGATTTCGAGAGCCGCACCGAAGAGTACGAGATCTCTTTCGCGGTCGGGGATGCGGAGCCGCGCAGGCTGCGGATAAGGTATCAGGCCGCCCGAGCGTACGAGATAAACGCCGCTCTCGACGCGGCAGCTGAGGCGGCGAGGAGCGCGATATCGGAGGCGACCCCCGATATCGAAGGCCCCACCGACGAAACCCTATCGCAGTTCACCTGGCGAGCGATACAGTCCGCCAAGTACGAAGAGGGCGAGCCAAAGACCTCGCGCCTAGAGCTGTGATCGGACCGCTGATGAGTTCACTCGGGTAGATAATAACGAGCAAATCCTGGCGTGTGCCGAGTGCCAGGATGGCAGCAATCTTTGCGAAACGGGCAATACCGTTATGAGAGCGGCGGTGCCGACATTCGGGGGTGATGGGCAACCAATGGATCAAGAGCTAATCCTCGTCGATAAAGACGACAATCAGATAGGGATCGAGACGAAGAAAGGGGCGCACGAGAACGGCGGCAAGCTACATCGGGCGTTCTCCATCTTCATATTCGACGTCGCAGGGAGGATGCTGCTGCAGCGCAGGGCGAAGAAGAAGTACCACTTCGGAGGGCTCTGGACGAACGCCTGCTGCGGCCATCCAAGGCAGGGCGAGACGCTTCAGACCGCCGTCCATACGAGGCTCCAAGAGGAGTTCGGCTTCGACACGCAATTGGAGGAGACCTTCAGCTTTCTCTACCGAGCCTTCGATGCCGAAAGTGGTATGACCGAACACGAGTTCGACCACGTGTTCTGCGGAGAATTCAGCGGCGAGGCACATCCGAATCCGGACGAGATAGACGACTGGAAGTGGGTTGACCCCGCGGAACTGCTGATAGATCTGGAAAACAATCCAGACGACTACACGCCCTGGTTCAAGATCGCGGTACAGCGGGTGATCGAGAACCGGCCCGACTCCAGGATAGTCCCGCCGTCCTCCGGTTGACGGGTTCGGGAACCTCGCCTTACTCGAAGACGACCGTGCTGTTCCCGTCTACTAGCACGCGATCCTCCAGGTGCCAGCGGACGGCGCGAGCCAGCACCCTTCTTTCGACCTCCCGACCGAGAAGCGCCAGGCCCTCCACGGTGTCGCGGTGGGTCACGTGGGCGACGTCCTGGTGGATTATCGGCCCGGCGTCGAGCTCTTCGGTTACGTAATGGGCTGTGGCGCCTATCGTCTTCACCCCCCTCTCGTGAGCCCGGCGGTAGGGGTCGGCCCCGGCGAAGGCCGGGAGGAACGAGTGATGGATGTTGATGATCGCGCTCGGGTAAGCGCTGACGAACTTGGGGCTCAGGATCTGCATGTAGCGGGCGAGCACCACGAGGTTGACGCCACAATCGAAGAGCAGGCTCAAGATCTCGGACTCCTGCTCAGCTTTCGTCTCGTGCGTGACCGGCAGATGGTAGAAGGGGATGCCGTAGCTCTCCGCCCGAGCGGCGAGGTCAGGGTGGTTCGAGACCACGAGCGGTATCTCGGCGTCGAGCTCACCTGCGTCCCAGCGCCAGAGCAGATCTATGAGGCAGTGGTCGTATTGGGAGACCAGTATGGCCATCCGCTTGGGCGTGTCGGTATAGGAGGCGCGCCAGTCCATCTCGTGCCTGCGCGCGAGCGGGGCGAAGGCGCCGGCGAACTCATCCCGGCCGAGACCGAAGCCTTCACCCTCGACCTCCAGGCGCATGAAGAACGTCCTGCTATCGCTGACGTACTGATCTGCGGAGAGGATGTTGCCATCGTGCTTGGCGATAAAGGAAGAGATCGCCGCGATGAGCCCCTGTTTGTCGGGGCAGGAGATCAAGAGTCGCAGATTGTAACTCACGGGTGATTATCCTAAGGATACGAGCGAGAGGACGCAAGCGAGCCCGGCTTCGTTGTCGCTCCCGGTCGAGCCATAATCCGCGCTGGCGGTGACTGCACTAGACCACGTAGATTGCGGGGCTGCCTCAGCCCCGCAATCTATTGCTCTCGACGAAGCCGACGTCGACAGAACGTCAGATGGAGATCCGATCGACGAAAACGTCTCCAACTGCGAGGCTCTGCGCTAGCCGGAGCGTCCCAAAGGGCCGAGACAACTCGGGGCCAGGGCTCATTCCCGGCTCCGGATCTCGGTGACCGCCGGGCGGTAGAAGAGATCGAGGAACCAGTCGGCGGCGATCCGGGCCCGGCTCTGGGGGCTCTCCAGCTTGTAGAGGTACGTCGCCCGCCAGAACATGGCGGCCATGAGGCCGCTGAACTTTATCCCCAATACCTCGTTGACCGCGTACTCGCTCCCCATCTCAACGAGCTGTCCGAGGGGCTTGTAG
>DASZKL010000297.1:0-5163 GCA_035947015.1 Rubrobacteraceae bacterium | reverse complement strand
GCAGGTTACCCACGTGTTACTCACCCGTTCGCCACTGTACTCACCCCGAAGGGCTTTCTCGTTCGACTTGCATGTCTAAAGCACACCGTCAGCGTTCGTCCTGAGCCAAGATCAAACTCTCCGAACTAAGCTAAAGCCTAGTGTATGGTGCGGGCGCTACCCGCGCGGCGATCCTCAAGTTTTTACTCCCGGATCGCTCGAGAGTCGGTCTCGACCTAAAAAGACGGGTTGTGTGTATCTCTCTGCCCGATCTTTCGCTGCTATTCAGTTTTCAAGGCCTCAAGCCCCTTGCCTCTCGGCGGAGCCTATTGGGAGAACCTACCCCATCTAGGCCACCAAAACGCCCACCTCTCGGTGGGCCCGGCGCGCGCTCCCGCGTTTGAGGGGAGGCTACCCTGTGTGGCCCTTCTTGGTTGTCAAAAGGTCTCCCAACATCAACTTTGGGAGTATACCACCTGAGGGCCGGCTGTCAAACACCGCAGACCCGACTCGGGCGGCTTCCCATCACGTCCTTCAAGCCGATCCCAAGCCCATAGATCCCGTCCTCTCGGAGGGAGACCGCAGGACCCTGGTCGGGTCGGCGCCGGCTATTGTAGCGCCCCTCGAGCTGAGGTCAAGCCGGTGCGAAGTGCGGGTTCGGGTGGCTCTGCTACTCGCCCCCGCGCGGGGGGGCGAAGCGCGCGTAGCGGCGCTTGCCGACCTGGAGAACACGCCCATGGACATCCTCGGGTTTGAGGGAGAGCTTCTCGTCGCGCACGACCTCCCCACCAAGTCGCACCGCGCCGCCCCGGATAAAGCGCCGGGCCTCGCCGTTTGTGCTGGCGAACCCGGCCCTGGTGATGAGCTCCACTATCCAGACTTCGCCGTCAGCGGGCAGTTCGACCTCGGGGACGTCCTCGGGTACCTCACGGCGGACCACGGCGTCGAAGGTCTTCTCGGCCTCGGCGACAGCGTGCTCCCCGTGGAATATCCGGACCAGGGAGCGGGCGAGTTCCCGCTTCTGTTCTACCGGTTCTGCGTCCGGCATCGGTCGGTCGAGCAGGAGAGAGTAGTAATCTGGCATCGGGTCGTCGGGGATGTTCATCGCCCTGCCGAACATCTCGTTCGGGGGATCGGTGACGCCGATGTAGTTACCTAGAGACTTGCTCATCTTCATCACGCCGTCGGTGCCCACGAGGAGGGGCGTGGTGAGGACGCACTGGGGCGCCTTGCCGTAGTACTCCATTACGTTGCGTCCCATGAGGAGGTTGTAGAGCTGGTCGGTGCCGCCGAGCTCGACGTCGGCGTCTATTGCTACCGAGTCGTAGGCCTGCATCAGCGGATATAGTAGCTCGGTTAGTGTGATCGGATCCCCAGCCGAGAGGCGCTTGCTGAAGTCGTCGCGCTCCAGGATGCGGGCGACGGTCGTTGACCTGGTTAGCTCTATCACCTCGGCGAGCGAGAGCGGAGCGAGCCACTCGGAGTTGTGGCGCACCTCGGTCCTCTCGCGGTCAAGAACTAGGTAGGCCTGGTCGAGGTAGGTCCGGGTGTTCGCCTCGATCTCCTCCGGAGACAGGACGGGTCGGGTCTTGGACCTCCCGGATGGGTCACCAACCCTTGCGGTGTAATCCCCTATGACGAGCACCGCCGCGTGACCGAGGCGCTGGAACTCGTTGAGCTTCCTCAGGACCACGACGAAGCCGAGGTGGATGTCCGGAGCTGTCGGGTCTATCCCGAGCTTGACCCTTAGACGCTCGCCGCCTCTGAGTCGGCGATCCAGCTCCTCCCACGGAATTACGTCGACGGCGTTGCGGTAGATTCTCTCGAGGTCAGGGCTACCGTTCATTCACAGACCGTAACTTCCTCGCAACAAAAATGTAACTAGCCTCCAAGTAGTGTAGTATACCGGCCCGATGGCTCGCACCTACCAGCGCAAGGGACAGGGTACGAGGGTCAAGGCTCCCCAACGATCCGGGCGCGAGCGGCTCCCTGCCTCCACGAAGCGACGCTTCCCTTACGGAGACCTCAAGAAGAGGATCCTGCGCGCAGCGGGCATCTTCTTTCTCTGCGTTCTGGTTGCCGCGCTCGGCCTGGCGGCCGGGGGTTACCTCGGGCTTGTGAGGAGCGTGGACAAGCTAGGGAAGTCGCAGAGCCTAGAGACGCATCCGACCTACATATACTCTGCCCCGCTCGGAGGAAACGACGACTCGCGTCGTGTCATCGCAACGATATTCCAGGGGGAGAACCGGAAGGCTGCCGCCAAGGAAGAGATGCCGCTGCACCTACTCAACGCGCTGGTCGCCAAGGAGGACGAGCGATTCATGGCGCACGGCGGCGTGGACCTATGGGGGATCATGCGCGCGCTGTACGTGGACATCCGCGCCGGCGAGGCTGTAGAGGGGGCGAGCACCATCACCCAGCAGTACGTCAGGAACGCCTATCTCTCGCACGACCGCACCATCATCCGCAAGATCAAAGAGGCCCTGATCGCCATAGAGATAGAGCGTCGCATCGACGACAAGGATCAGATCATCGCTAATTACCTTAACACCGTGTACTACGGCAACAGCGCGTATGGGGTCGAGGCGGCCTCCGAGACCTACTTCAACAAGTCAGTGGAGGACCTGACCGTCGCGGAGTCAGCGACCCTTGTGGGTCTCCTCTGGTCTCCCTCGACGCTCGGGGTGGACCGCGAAGCGGCCAGGTACCAGCGCGATCTGGTACTCGAGAAGATGTTCGACGCAGGCTACATCACGAACGAGGACTACACCGACGCGCGTGAGCATCCGATGCCAAAGAGGTGGCCTATATCGCCTATGGTCGAGTCCGGGTTGACGGGTCCGTCGCTCACCCGCGATTTCGCAGAGCTGGTGCAGGGGGAGCTCGTCAGCCGGTACGGAGCGAACACCGTCTTGCAGGGCAACCTGAGCGTCTACACGACCCTTGACCTCGAAGCCCAGGTGAAGGCCAGGGAGATCCTGTACGAACCGGCCGGGTACCTGCCCAACCGGAACGATCCGCAAGCCGCCCTCGTCTCCGTGGAGCCAGGTACTGGACGCATAAGAGCCATGGTCGGCAACAGGGACCAGCGCTCGGAATTCAACCTTGTGACCCAGGGCAGGCGGCAGCCCGGAAGCGCGTTCAAACCCTTCGCCCTCATAGCCGCCCTCGAGCAGGGCATTGACCCCGATACGACCTTCGTCTCAAGAAAGAAGGAGTACCTCGTCGACGTCGGGACCGACAGGCCCGAGCGCTGGAAGGTCAGGAACTACGACGGAATCGAGCGGGGCAGGATCACCCTCAAGGAGGCCCTCTGGTGGTCGGACAATACGGTATTCACCGACCTGGTGATGAACGCCGACGGCAAGGGTCTCGAGGGTGGAGCCGCCGCGATCGTGGACGTCGCCAAGAGGTGCGGTATAACGGCGGACTTCGGCGCGCGGCCGCACCCTTCTGTCGTTCTCGGCACCCAGGAGGTCTCCCCCCTTGACCTGACGATGGCCTACGCGACCATAGCGAACGGGGGACGCCGGGTCGAGCCCGCCACGATCTCCAAGGTAGTGAGCGACGAGGGGCAAGAGAACGAGAAGGTCCTTTACCAGGCGCCGTCGCAACCGGACGGCGAGCAAGTAATAGACCCGGAGATCGCCCACGAAGCGACCGAGATCATGATCGGGGACGTTACGGAGGGCATCGCGAGCGACGCCGATCTGGGCGAGCGCCCCGTAGCCGGCAAGACGGGCACAAGCGAGAACTTCTTCGACGCGTGGTTCGTCGGCTACACCCCACAACTGCTGACCGGACTCTGGATGGGATACGCCGAAGGCGGACAGACCCTGGAGTACGAACTGGAGTACGCGCGGGAGCTCAACGGCCTCTCCGGAGGCATCACGCCGGCCATGATCTGGAAGACCTACATGGAGCAGGTGCTCGAGGGAGAGCCCATCGAGAAGTTCGAGGGCGTCGAGATGCCCGCAAACGACGAGCGACCAATCCCACCAGACAATGGATCGCCGAACGTCCGCGACCAGGTAGGCGCCGAACGTTTCCGCGGCGCCTCCGACGTCAACCCATACAGAGATGTCCCCAGCAACGTCAACGCCTCGAGCGTTGGCCCATCCAGCGCCGGCCCATCCAGCGTCGGCCCCACCAGCGCTAGTCCCACAAGGAGTTCCGCAAGCCCCGCTCCTCGAGCCGCTTCGGTACGACCGAGACGTTAGCGTCTCCAAGGACGAGGTAGCGCCACGGCAGATGTGCGCCGCGGGTGATCCCCACGCGCGTGGTCGCGACGATCTCGGCTTCGGGTGGCTCGCCCCGGGAGATCGTCAGATCTCCACCCGTGAGGTCGTGGCCATCCTTCTCCAAGCCGACGCCGAGCGCCCGAGTCAGCTTGCCGGGACCATTGCACAGGCCCGAGTACCCGCCGCGCCGCCGAGCCATCAACGCCTCACCCTCTAACGGGTGCAGGGCCCGGATCAGGACGGCGCTCCCTACCCCTTTCCCCTCACAGACCACGTTGAGCAGGTGGTGAATCCCGTAGGAGAGATAGACGTAGGCGAGCCCTGGTCCTTCGAACATGGTGCGATTGCGCATCGTCGGGCCGTTGTAGGCGTGGCATGCGGGGTCCTCCGGCAGGTAAGCCTCTGTCTCGACGATGACACCGGAGACGACGCCTTCGCGCGAGCGGTGGGTGAGAACGCAGCCGAGGAGGTCTACCGCAACCCGACGGGGATCCCTGTCGTAGAAGTCGGCCTTCAGAATATGCTGGGCGATTCCTGCTCTCCGGTTAGGTCCGTTATCCGGCGAGAGAGCTCGTCGAGGTCGAGGCCCGCCTCCGAACGTATGGAAGACTTGAGCAGGGGACGCACCTGACCTATCTGGAGCTGGAGCTCTCGCAGGAGCTCGATGGCTCCGCTCTCGGTGCCGACCATGTCCCGTAAGATGATGCCCTCCGTTCGGCCAGCCACCAGCGGCTCGGGCACACCTTCTACGTAGACGAGCGTGCGGCGACCGCTACCCCTATCCTCCTCGATCGGGACGAGGGCCACGATCCTGTCGGCCCGAACGTACTTTCCAAATCCCAACGCAACGATACGCTCAGATACTACCTTCATGTCGATGACGCTTCCAAATGACTAACACTCATAACGTCCCCGCTCTCCTCCAAGGAGCCGCCTGCCGCGA
>DASZKL010000296.1:0-3859 GCA_035947015.1 Rubrobacteraceae bacterium | reverse complement strand
GAGAAGTAGAGCCACCAGAACGCTGCGCTGCCGACGAAGGCGACCACGAACGCCGCAAGCGTGGCCCGAGAGACTTCGAGGTCCGCGAAGGTCGTTCCGGTCACCAGGATCGACTCGCCCAGGGCGATGATGACGAAGAGCTGGCAACGCTCGGCGATGTGCCCGCCCTCCACGGTCCACATATCTGTGGTGGACCGCCCGAGCCTCGGCGTCCAGAAGCCGGCCACAGGGCCGGTGTACTCCAGCGCAAGGGCGAGCACCCAGAGCACGTACCGTGCCTCCCCTTCGAGCAAGCCGCCGACCACCCACAGCACGGCGGGGATCGCGAACCACGCCAGTATCCGCTGGAAGTTCCTGCTCATGGGGTGGGATCCACCAAGGGACCCGTTCAGGGCGATGACGGCGAAGGTGGTGCGTCCCACCTGCATCGCCACGTAGGCTACGGCGAACATCAGTCCCCTCTCACCGAAGGCGTTCGGTATCGCGACAGACATGAAAAGGCTCGCGAGCATGATGGCGACCAGGAGCGCACGCACCGGCGGCCTGGCGGGGTCGAACCAGTTGGTGAACCAGGTTGTGTACATCCAGGCCCACCACACCACCAGCAACAGAAAGAGCGTCTCCAGCACACCGCCGAGCGTAAGATGTTCCACCAGCCTGTGAGAGAGCTGCGTCACCGCGAAGACGTAGACCAGATCGAAGAACAGCTCAAGGGGCGTGACCCGCTCCTCGCCTCCGTCTCGGGCGCGTAGCAGATCTCTGTGATCGGAACCGTACACTATCTATCCCCCATATCTTTCGTGGCCGACCGGTGGCTCGGGTTCGCGATCATGCCCCGCATGACCCTTCTCCAGCCCCTTCGAGCATTCTGCCACGCGAACTAGAGATATGTGAACGCGCCCACGGCGGGACCAGGGATTGCCAGCGTCCATAATCGGTGGCGTAGACAAGGCATGATCCGCCGCACTCAAGACAAACCCTGATGCCTGATGCCTGAAACCTGAAGCCTAAGGCTTCAGATCTCCAGGCGTGACTCTTCGAGGTCGAGGTCGCGCTCGATGCGGTGCATCGCCTCGTCGCCTATCTTCCCCTCGTCGCGCAATTGGATCAGGGTCCTGCGCTGTGTGTGGAGCACCTCCCTCATCAGGCGCTGGAAGGCGGCGGAGCGTTCATCCAGCCCGCCATCGTCGCCATCGAAGCGGGAGCTGAAGCGGCTGCGGCGGTAGTTGTAGAACCCGCGTAACCTATCGACTGTGTCCTCTTGGACCCAGTCCTCTTCGAGGAGTTCCTCTATGCGCGCGAGCGCGGCGTCGGCTACCTCGATGCGTCCGACTGTCTCCTCCCTTTCCCGGCTTCCGTCGTCTTCGAGTCCGAGAGCGCGGATCACGGCGGGCAGGGAGAGCCCCTGCACCACGAGCGTCGCCAGGATTACGCAGAACGTCAGGAAGAGGATGAGATCCCGCTCCGGGAAGGGGGCACCGGTCTCCGTCGTGAGGGGGAGAGCGAGGGCCGCTGCGAGCGAGATCACACCGCGCATCCCGGTCCAGGAGACCACGGAGACCCCCTGCCAGGGGGGTGAAGGATCACGCTCGCGTATGGAACGGCTCACCCACCGTGGAACGTAGGTGGCGGGGAACACCCACACGATGCGCACGCTTATGACCGTCAGGCTGATGAGCCCGGCGTAGAGTATGAGCGTTGTTGCAGAATACTCAGATAACCCTCCGACGATGCCGCCAAGCTGCAGCCCGATCAGGCTGAAGATGAGCCCGTTGAGCAAGAAGGTGACAAGCTCCCAGAAGGCATAGCCCTGCAACCTCGTCTCGGCAGAGATGACATAGGATCCGCGCCGTCCCAGGTAGAGCCCCGCCACCACCACCGAGAGCACGCCCGAGAAGTGGAACTCTCCGGGGAGGTGGAGCAGGTCGTGCCACACATAATGCGACGGCTCCTCTGCAAGCATGTAGGCCGCGAAAGGAGTGAGAAGAGAGATGGTGTTCTGCACCGACGGGTCTTCGGAGACGTGCCGACGCGCCCACAGGACCGCCCACCCGACCGCCAGCCCGACGGCAACCCCGCCGACGGCGCCTATCACGAACTGCAGCCCCGCCTCCCAGAGGGAGAAAGTGCCAGCTACCACAGCGGCCACGGCTATCCGGTAGGCGACGATGCCGGTGGCGTCGTTGACGAGGCTCTCGCCTTCGAGGATCGTCACTATGCGTCGCGGGACGCCGAGACGCTGGGCTACGGCTGTGGCTGCGATGGCATCAGTGGGGGAGACGATCGCACCGAGAGCGAAGGCCGCCGCCCAGGGGAGTTCTATCGCCCAGTGGGCCACCGCGGCGACCGCGCAGGTCGTCGTTAGCACGAGACCGACGGCGAGCAGCGAGATGGGGCGCAGATTGGCCCGGAAGTCCCGCCAGGAGGTAAACAGTGCCGAGACGTAGAGCAGCGGGGGCAAGAAGAGCAGGAACACCACTTCCGGGTCGAGCTCTACCCGGGGCAGCCCCGGCACGAGACCGAGCGCCAGGCCACCCAGGACGAGGACGATCGGGTAGGGGACCCCGACCCTATCGGCGAGGGTCGCGAGCGCGGCCACCGCCGCGAGCAGGACGATGATGGCCTCTATCTCAAGCAAGGACCGCGCCCCCTTTGCCTGGGAGGTTGGACTTCACAGTGCCTTCTCTCTAGGCGAACCTTTCGGCTATCAGCTGGGTGATCTCCGCCAGTTCGTGCAGCTCCGAGAAGAGCCTCTGCATCTCCCCACCCCCCATCTCTCGTCCGAGCTCTTCAGGATCGGTTATCTCGAGGGTCACTACGTAACGGTAAGGCGGGACGGCGTCCGAACCGAGCAGGCCGCCCACCCTGTAGTCTCGCCAGTCCTCGACGGAGGAGAGGCTGCTCACCGCCGGGGCGTAGGAGTCGAGGATCCAACGCTCGTAGTCCTCCGGGTTCACCCCTTCCTTCAGGTTGACCAGCACGATCATCGCGGGCACGCTGACTCCTTCCGAACGCGTTCCAAGAGAGGATCTCGACCAACGTTCCTAGACCTGGATCTCATCAACGAAACACCAGCGCCAGTCCTCCCCGGGCTCGAACGACCGGATTATCGGGTGCCCGGTGGAGTGGAAGTGCCTCGTAGCATGTTTGTTCTTCGACTGGTCGCAGCAACCCACGTGGCCGCAGGTGAGGCACTCTCTGAGGTGGACCCACGTGTCGCCCACCTCGAGGCACTCTTCGCAGCCCTGCGCCGAGGGTTGTACGTCCCGGATCTGGTCCGTGTGATTACAGCTCGGGGCGAGCCTTCCGAACACCAGGTCTCCTCATTCCAATGTAGGGTAACGCGGGAGCCCTCAGCCCTCATCTCAGAACGAGGATCCCGGTTGCGTCAGGAACTCCGCCTCCTCCGGGGTCGTCTGCCTCCCCAGAACCTCGTTGCGGTGGGGGAAGCGCCCGTAGCGCTCGATAATCTCCATGTGCCGCGCGGCGTAAGAGGTGGAGTCTGAATCACTCCCTCCCAGCCTTCGGAAAAGCTCGACCGAACGACGCTGGTGCTCGAGGTCTTCGCTGTGCATGAAGGGCATGTAGAGAAAGGTGCGCTGGAACCCCGGGAGCTCCCGGTCGAGGGCGTGATCCAAGGCGTACTCGGCCGTCTGTTGCGCCTTGTGGTCGGTGGCGTAGCTCCTGGGGTCGCCCCTGAACATGTTGCGCGGGAACTGGTCGAGCAGGATCACCAGCGCCAGGCAGCTCCTGGCCTCCTCCTTCCAGTCGTCGAGATCGCCCGCCGCGGCCGCTTCGTAGAGAGCCTCGAAGCGGTCGCGGACCTGCCTGTCGAACTCGGGGTCCTTCGTGAACCACT
>DASZKL010000295.1:0-2777 GCA_035947015.1 Rubrobacteraceae bacterium | reverse complement strand
CGCCAGGCGGGCGGCTGTGGTCATCGGGATCTACCTTGCGCTGCTCTACATCTTGAGCACGATCTACCCGGAGTCGTTCGGGCTCCAGAGCCGCGGCCAGATCGTCAGCCTGCTCATCAACGCCGTCTTCTTTTTCCTCATATTCACCTTCGTCTACGCCTACGTCGAGCGGAGCCGCAGGAGGCGCATGGCCGAGATGAACAAGGGGAGCAAGCCCGAAAAGCCCTCAGGCGAAGGTTCGGACGAGCCCGGCGCGCTGAAGGGACGCCCCAACCCGAATACCAGCCGCAAGAAGGCCCGCCGCCGACGGTAGACCTATGCGTCTCGGCTGCGGGCTCCGGTCCGGATCAAGGGTACACCCGGGGCGCTCTCTCCGACGGGACACACGCGGCTGCCCTGAGCCACCCGTCCTGGTAGAATCGCAGCCATCGGCGAACCGATCTCGCGATGGCCACGGGAGGTAAGGCATTGCGCATCAAGAGAGCGAAGAGGGACCGTTGGATCCTAGGCGTCTGTGGCGGTGTAGCCCACACCTACGGGTGGAGCTCGGGCGCCGTGCGGCTCGCAACGGCGGTGCTCGCGATCATCATCCCCGGTCCGAGCCTGGTGGCGACCTTGCTGGTCTACCTCCTTCTGGGTGCCATCCTGCCTGAGAGCGAGGAGTTCTAACGCTTGGACTTCGCGGAGGCGCAGAAAGAGGCCCTGGGCTGCACGAAGTGCGGGCTGTGCCACTCGAGAACCCAGGTCGTGTTCGGGGTGGGACCGCTGAACGCCGAACTGTTCATCGTGGGGGAGGCCCCTGGCTTCAACGAGGACAAGGAGGGTAGGCCCTTCAGGGGGGCATCAGGTATGCTCCTCGAGCGGTTGCTCTCCTCGGTCGGCCTCGACCGGGAGAAGGTCTATATGACCACGGTGAACAAGTGCCGCCCGCCGGGGTCGCCGCCCCGCTCTCCGAAACCATCCGAGGTGAGCTCCTGCCGACCGTATCTCGTCGCCCAGCTCGCGGCGGTGGATCCCAAGGTAGTTGTAGCGATGGGTGATCTGGCGAGCCGGGTACTCACGGGGAGGAAGGAGGCGGTCGCGCGCATACGCGGCAGGGCCATACCACTGGACGGACGCTACGTCTTCCCAACGCTCTCACCCTCTCTCGCGCTCTACACCCCGGCGGAGCGGGCGCTCCTGATCTCGGATTTCTCCCGCCTCCCTGAGCTGCTGGAGGCCGAACGCCCCTCGACCTACGAGACCCTCAACGTTCCCCGCGCCCCCGCCGAGCGCGAAACCCTCCAGCCTGGACTCTGGTAGCGAGCGCAACCCGCGTGGAGTTCGAGGGAGTAGACGAGGCAGCGCTCGAGGCGTTGGCCGCGAGGGTGTCAGGTTTTCTCGAATCTGGAGACGTCGTCGTGCTAAGCGGTGAGGTGGGCTCGGGCAAGACCACCTTCGTCCGGGCCGCGGCGCGTTCCCTTGGTGTCGAGAAGCGAGTGACGAGCCCGACCTACCAGATCGCCCGGGGCTACGAGGGTATCGTGGACGGGCGTGAGGTGGCGGTCAACCACCTGGATCTCTACCGGCTCGAAGGACTCGAAGATAGGGACGCTCTGGAGCTCGACGACTACCTCGACCCCGAGGCCATAACCTTCGTCGAGTGGGCAGAGCCAGCGCTTGGTGTCATCGAGGACCCAACCATCGTGCACATCTCCCACCAGACGTCGACCACGCGCAGGGTAAACCTGGCAGGGGCCGCCGCGAGACGCATGTCGCGATGCTGATCCTGGTCCTCGATGCCTCGACCCCCGTGGTCGCCGTCGCGCTCGCGAGGGGAGGCGAAGTGCGGGCCGAGATCTCGATCTCCACCCGGGGTGCCTCCGAGACCCTGCTCCCCGCCGTTCACGCCGCGCTGAACCTCGCAGGCGAAGACCTCGCCTCCATGGAGCGATTGCTCGTCGGCGTGGGGCCGGGCACCTTCACCGGCATCCGCATAGCGGCGGCGACGGCCAGGGCGCTGTCTTCGAGCACCGGCGCCGCCCTCTCGAAGAACTCCACTCTGGCGGCGCTCGCCGCTCCGGCGCTCTCGTGCCACCAGGACGTGCTGGCCGTCCTCAACGCCAGGCGTGGCCAGGTCTTCGCCCAGCGGTTCTCGGCGGTAGGCCCGACGACGGAGATCTCTTGCGTACAGCCGCAAGATCTGTCGGCAGAACGCACGCCGCTGGTCGTTGGCGACGGCGCCGTGCGCTACCGGGACGCGCTCTCATCGCTGGGGCCTATCCCGCCCGACGACTCGCCTCTGCACCGGTTAACGGCGGCAGGGCACGTGCTCTCGGCCGAGCTTACGCCCGTGAGCGCCGAAGAGGTAGTCCCGATCTATGTCCGCGAGCCAGATGCCGAGGTCAGGCGAGACCTCAACCCGTGGAGCCGCCCGTGAAGGAGAGGGAGCCCACTAGGGGGCCGCTCTTGCGCCCGATGGAGATCTATGACCTTCACTCTGCCATGGAGATAGACTCCCTGTGCATCCCAAGGCCGTGGAGCGAAGGGGTCTGGCGCGAGGAGCTGGAGAGCCGCTTTAGCCTCTACCTTGTCCTCGAGGAGGGAGGTGAGGTCTTCGGACAGATCGGGATCCGGCACGTCCTTGACGAGCTGCACATCACGACGCTCGCCGTCCACCCCGAGCACCGCCGCCGGGGTTACGCCCGCACCCTCATAGACGCCGCGCTGCGCGCCTTCCCCGAGGCTCGCCGCGTCCACCTCGAGGTGCGCCGGAGCAATGTACCGGCACGCGCCCT